>NZ_JBJIAK010000041.1:0-55039 GCF_045310915.1 Mycobacterium sp. SMC-17
ACACACCCAGCCAACCAGACACCCCAATCACAGGCCGACAGCAGCTGACCGTTCTACACCCTCAATCATGAAGAGCCAGTTTGCGGCCCCGGCGCGGCGAGGATCTGAACCGTTTTGCCGACGTCGACCACCTATCAATCCCGGCCTACTGTGGAAATAGACATCACCGTCAGAACGGATGGCACGATGACTGCAGGCGACGCTACGCACAGCACGATCCCGGCATGCGCAACCGGCGACCGTCAGCCCTCACATCGCAAGAACCCTCCCCACCAATCCATTCCGCCCCGCCGCAGCACCGCGGTGGGCCGCCCAGTCACATCCACACCACCCCAGGAGGCACCACCATGGCTGATGCACAATCGCTCCAGACTGACATCTCCGGCGTCACCGCCAACGGCATGCCCGAGCCCTGGCGCCGTGTCCTGGCCCGTCACCCGCGCAACATCGGCGACATCGTCGACGACCCCAACCGCGGCCCGTGGAACTCCACCCACAACGGCCAGAACTACCAGGGCACCTTCGACGCCTTCGAACAGCAGGTGACCACCGCCGAGCAGATCGCCTGGGTGCACACCTTCAGCGACGGCATCACCCGCGACAGCGGTGACGTGCTCATCGAACTCATGGAGTTCGCCATCCAGTGGCGCAAAGCAAACGGACTCCCCACCACCGCGAAATGAGCTGAGCGATGACCACTTTCAGTGATATCGCCGCCAACATCTCGGGCGTTTACCACGTCCGACACGCCGTCCTGACCTTTGCCGGCACCTGGGCTGCCCCCGGCACCGGCTACCCCTCCGACGTCGTCCACGCCGCCGACCCCGACCTCGTCTTCGAAGTCCCTATCCAGGCCCCTTGGACGTTCGGCCCCATCCCGCCCGGCGCGCCGCTGTCCCCCAGCTACGCCGAGTCGGTGCGGATCGCGGTCACGAACGCGATCGGCTGGATCAACAACTACCCGAAGCAGACCTTCGCCCTCGGCGGCTACAGCCAGGGCGCCGAGGCCGCCTCCCGGGTCCTCGCCGAGATCATGACCGGCAGCCTGCAATGGGCCCGGCCGAACCTGATCGGCGGTTACACCTTCGGCAACCCCTGGCGCCTGACCGGCCACACCTTCCCCGGCGGCACCGATCCGGGCGGCCGCGGCATCGCCGTCACCAACCTGACCGCCGCGCAAATCCCCAAGGACACCAACGGTGTTGACACCTGGTGGGACTTCGCCAACCCCGGCGACCTCTACACCACCACGCCCAACAACCAGGCCGGCCGCGACATCACCGCCGTCTACAAGGCCGCGGTCCAACTCGGCATCAGCATCAACGCGGCCGTCGCGCTGATCGCCGGACTCACCGGCCAGGGCAGCCTCGCCCAGCAGGTGCTGGCGTTCGTCACCGACCCGATCGTGGGCGGCCCCGCCCTCGTCGAGGCCATCGACCGGGCCGTCGCCTTCTACGCGACCAACCCGCCGACCCTGCCGCACATCACCTACGAGTTCGTCGACGCACTCCCCCACCAGAGCTCGGTGCAGGTCGCCACCAACCACCTCAACCAGATCGCCGCGGCCACCGCAGCACGAATGGCGGCATAGCGCGCGCCCAACCCCGGTCAGGACGTAGCGGCAACGCCCACGCGCGGAACCGTGCGGCGCCGCGTCGCACCCCACAACCCGACACCGATCCCGACGACGGCGCCTCCGAGGCCGATGTACTTCTGCGACGGCCTCATCTCATGATGAACACCCATGCCGCCCAACAGATCTGCCGCATCGGCACCACCCGAGGCCAGGAACCACCCGCGGGTGTCCCGGCCCCGCAGCGCTGCCCCGGCGAGCAGCCCGCCGATCAACGCGTCGCGGTAACCCATCGAGTGCAGCAGCAACCACGTGGATCCCGTCGGCTTCTCGGGGTCACCCCAGAGCCGATTGGCCCGTTCCGGGGCGATCAGGAACGAGACCCCCGACGCCAAGCGGAGACCACCGACGACGAGCCCAACACGGTCGATCGACATGGTTCGCAGCGTAGGGCGTCAGGCCGCCGCGTGCGGGCAAGTTGGTCTGGCGGCAAAAGCCCACCTACCAAGGACTCTTCACGTAATCCTTCAAGAAGCACCCGTAGAGGTCTTCGCCCAATTCGCCCCGCACAATCGGGTCATACACGCGCGCAGCACCATCCACCAGATCCAGCGGCGCGTGGAAGCCTTCCTCGGCCAGCCGCAGCTTGGTGGGATGCGGGCGTTCGTCGGTGATCCAGCCGGTGTCGACGGCGGTCATGAGAATGCCGTCCTGCTCCAGCATCTCCCCCGCACTCGTACGGGTCAGCATGTTCAGCGCGGCCTTGGCCATGTTGGTGTGCGGATGCCCGGGACCCTTGTAGCCGCGGCTGAACTGGCCCTCCATCGCCGACACGTTCACCACGTACTTGCGCCGCGCCGGCGAGGCGGCCATCGCCGGACGCAGCCGGCTCACCAGAATGAACGGCGCCGTCTGATTGCACAGCTGCACCTCGAGCAGCTCCATCGCGTCGACCTCGTGCACCCGTTGGGTCCAGCTGTTGACCGACGCGGTGTCGGGTAGCAGCCCGCCCGCGTCGATCGCGAGGCCGGCGGCAATCCGCTCCGGCGACGCGCTACGAGCTTGCAGCGCAAGCGAAGTCAGCGCGTGCGCCGTCGGATGCTCACCGAGGCTCCCTGCCAGCGCATGCGGATGCGCGTCACTGACGTGGTCGAACGTGATGACGTCCACCAGCTCCGGCGGTGGGGTGCGCTCAGCCTCGACCAGCGCGGCGTACGAGCCCGGCGGGCGGCGCACCGTCTGCGCCGCGTTGTTGATCAGAATGTCGAGCGGCCCCTGCGCGGCCACCTCGTCGGCCAGCGCGACCACCTGGGCTGGGTCCCGTAGGTCGATCCCGACGACCCGCAGCCGGTGCAACCAGTCGGCGCTGTCCTCCATCGCGGCGAAGCGGCGCACCGCGTCGTTGGGGAACCGCGTGGTGATCGTGGTGTGCGCACCGTCGCGCAACAGCCGCAGCGCGATGTACATGCCGATCTTGGCGCGTCCACCCGTGAGCAGCGCGGTGCGACCGGTCAGGTCGGTGCGGGCGTCGCGCTTGGCCCGGTTGAACGCGGCACAGTCGGGACACAGCTGGTGGTAGAAGGCATCGACCACCGTGAAGTGGTTCTTGCAAATGTAGCAGTGCTGTGAACGCAGCAGCGTGCCCGCCGTGGCCCCCACCGCGGTGGACACCAGGGGCAGACCCTGCGTCTCGTCGTCGATCCGTCCCGGCGCACCGGTCGCGGTCGCGGCGATGACGGCGCGATCAGCGGCCGCGATCCGGCCACGTGCGGCGGCCCGGCGCTCCTTCTTGAGCTCCTTGAACATCTTCGCGGTGGCCTGGCGTACCGCAATGGCGTCGGGATGCTCGGGCGGCAGCGCGCTCACCTCAGCCAGCACCTTCAGGCAGGTGCTGAGCTGGTCAGGATCGATCGCGGTCACCGTCGAAGGGTACGGGGACAGGGCCTGAACAGGCCAATTAGCGAACCGACTCCCGCGATCCGCCGGCCGATGTCGGTGCCGGCTCGTACGGTGGTCCACATGAGCGAAGACACGACTCCCGAGCTTGGCGTGTTGGCTGTCGAGGCCCTCGACCTGCTCACCGCCGCCGTCCGTGACGTGCCGGCCGAACGCTGGGACGACCCATCGATCCTGCAGGACTGGACGGTGCGCGAGTTGGTCGCGCACGCGACCGGCAGCGCCACCCGAATCATCGTGCTCGCCGAAGACGGCGAGCTCTGGGATGGCCCTTCCGAACCGTCGGACTGGATGTACGGCAACCCCGCCGATCAGTTGAGCGCGTTGGCAATTCGGCTACGCGATGCGCTACCCACCGCCGATCTCGATGCCCCGCGCAAGTCCCCGCAAGGCGAGGTTCCGCTGCGCCGCGCGCTGCTGTTCCCGATTGCCGACCTGGCGCTGCACACCTGGGATCTGCGCCAGTCCCTCGGCGAGTCGACCGAGCTGCCCGACGACCTGCTCACCCTGTCCGAGGGGCTGGTCCACTCGGTGCCGGCGCAGATGCTGCGGCGCCCGGGTGCGTTCGGTCCGGAGCAACCCGCACCGGCGGACGCGTCGCGCACCACCAAGCTGCTGGCGTTCCTCGGCAGGACCGTCAGCCCCAGTGCGTAAGGCCGCCCCGTCGACGACAGGGGCGTTCGGCTTCGGGCGAACTACTTGCCGCCCATCTCTACCCGAGATCGAATCGTCCGGCACGCAACCGGTCTAGAGCGCGCGAGTCCCGCAATTCCGCCCGATCCTCTGGATTCCGCCAGTAGTGCCGCACCATCCAGTAGAGCGGTACGCCGGTCGGCACGTACATGTTCAGCGCTCCGATTACCGATTCCCCGCCATCCCGGAGACACAGCACCACTGACCGACCGGCTTTGTTGCCGCCCTTCGTGTCCGAATGGTCCCTGACATCGACAATGTCATCCCATTCCACTTCGCGGGTTTTGAGTACATCGGCGATCTCGATCGCCGATGGCGTGAATTTCAAATAGCCGACTCCCTCACGCCGCACCCCGAGAATCAGCGCACCGATCGCGATCACCGCAGCTGTTGCGAACAGCACGGGTGAGAAGACTTGCATCCCTCGCGACATGGGAAGGTCGATCGCACCTTGTGGGACGAACACTGCGAAAAGAATGGCCGACGGGGCCAATACCGCCATTCCGGTGAAGTACAGCATGCTGAACCGCTTGTCGGGCAGCACCGTGAAGCCTGTCGCGTCTCCCGACGTTCGCAGCTTCGTCTTGCCTGTCGCCGCCACTGCTAGCGCCGCCATCATCAATACGGGAAATGTGACGATTCCAAGCACCAGCACCGTCGTCAAGAGATTGCCGCGCAACCCGGCCAGGATTCCCCGGACCACGAAGTAGACCAACCCCGCAAGTACAACGATGCCCGCGACGAATAGGCGTGCACCAGCCTTCGACCAATTCGCAGGCTCGGGCAAGTTCAGTATGGACACACAACCTCCCCGACGAACTTACCCATTTCTGCCCCGCCGAATGCCCCGATGCCGCCACCGATCACGTCCATTTTCGCCTATTGCGATCCCGACAGGTCGCACCAACTTTCACTGAGATCGCACCGACTTCGCATCGCCCGAGCTGGAGCGATACAGCGTCGGGTTTGAGGTCCTTGAACGAATAGTTCATCTCTCCCCCGGACAAGTGCACCTGCCGTCGCGAAAGCGAACCCCTGAGAACGTCGCGCTCAACGACTCAAACTTGGCCTCCAGGTTCCGGCAATGTGCTCGACAATCCTGTCCCCCATGCGTTTTGCCTCCGGCTGCATACTCCCGGGCAGCGAAGCAACCGCCCGCTCGAACGCACCAGGAAGTTGCTTTCGAAGTTCATCAACCCAAGCCACGGCCCGGTCCCCGGAGAGCCCGAGTCGACGGCCTACCGTGCGCCAATCAGAATTCGTAACGTCAAGCATCTTCCAGTGGTCACCGATTTTCATCGATGACAGCAGCCGCTGATGCTGGTCGTACGGTGCCGCCGACGCTACGTCATACAGGGGCGATACCTGCGCCCGCGCGCCAATGAGGACCAGCGAGTAGTTCTTAGCGTGAGCGTCCGTTCCGCCGATCAGCACGTTGTATGCCAGAGCTTTGAAGAAGCGCTCGGCATTGACCTCGCGGTCCTCGATCGGGAGCCTGGCGAGTAGATCCGCGATCTTGCCCACGCCCGGCCCTCCATCGGACTGGTACTTCAAGCTGGGGTGTACCGACAATGCCTGGCACATGTCCTCTTGATGGACCCGGCGCCACGCGGTCCCGTCATGAAGCCGGTCGTAGCGCATCGAGATCAGTACCTGAACGTCAGCGATCTCGACTACCTCGGATACAGCCGCAAGTAGACCAGCCTCACCGGCGGCGCTCAGACACAGCGCCTCGTTGATGTGGTGACGGGCATAACCAGCGATCGCAGGCTTGACGATCACGGTCGTCGGCGTGGCGTCACGCGGGATACCGAATCGCCCTGACGCCGGGTCACGGAACAGCGCTGCTTTTGGTTGGGCGCCGGCAAGACTCCAGCGCCCCCCGAATCTCCCTGGGTCCCAGTCGGATTGATGGGTAGCGAGGTCACGCACCAGCTCGGCGAAGTCGGTATCACTGAGCCAGTCGATGTCACCGGTTCGATCACGCGCATCGGCCGGGTCGAGGTCAGACGGAAGAATCTGAACTGCGCCGGCCGCATCGCGACCGACATGAGCGAGCAGTGAAAACGGATTGTTCGGCGACACGTTGTATTCGCGTCCCCATCGCTGTCGCGCTCCTTCGCTGTCAGGCAGCAGGCCCTCAAGATATGCGCGGACCGCCTTGTCCCGGTGCCGCTTTGACAGGACCGGCAACGACAACGACAACGGCGTCGGATCACCTTGTTCGAGGTACTCGTCGTCGTAGCTGAAACTCAGCGCGCCCTGCGACGATTGCGCGGCCGTTCCGATAGGAGTTCCGTCAAGGTAGACACGTAACGTTCGAGTCGCCACTACGCCTTCTTCGGGCCGAAGAGCGCGTCAAACGGGTCACGGGGAACTTGCTGTTGCGATTTCGAAGGAGTTTTCAACGGTGTCCCGGAAACGACGGCCTCGAGATCAATACCAACGACACGCAGAGCATCGAGAACCCGTTGCGCTTCGAGCCGCGGGTGCCCTTTCTCCAAACGAATTACCCAATCTCGGCTCGTGTGCAGTTGCGCCGCAAGATCGGCCTGCGTCATCCCGCGGGCGGTGCGCGCCGAACGAACGAGCGCACCAAGGTCACCCATCGTCTTGACTTGCATTTCGACACCTCATGTAGTCGTTCGACAACATCACAGATTGTAGCCGTTCGACAACATTCACGAAAGATGCCGTTCGGCAACTCTTCGCACTTCAGAAGCGGTGCCACTCGGCCACTCACGCATCAGCGGTGCACTGTAGGTCCCAGCTTCGAGCCTATGACTCTGCAGTGCGCTCCTGCGCGAGACGCAACCGCTGCCCGACCCAAGACCAGTCCACCCGCTCTTGCTCGAGGCGCACGCCGTCCCCCAACCCCCCTTCGACCAACTCTGCGTAAGGCCGCCCCGTCGATGACAGGGGCGGCCTCAGCGGTGACAGAAAGTCTCAGCGGTGGTTGTGCTGGTGGTGGTGATGCACCGGGCTGCCCGGCTGCGGGGCGTTCTGCTGGTGCGGGAACGCGTGGTGCGTACCGATGGGGCTGCTGGCGGTCGTGACGTCGGCGTGCGCGGTGGCGGCACCGAGGAAGATGACAGCCGGCGCGGCGGCGAGGGCGAATCCGGCGGCGATGCGGCGGGTGATGTTCATGTCGACTCCTTTGGCGGATAAGGCTTTTCAAGTTCTTTCCGGTGTGTTCCGGTGTTGAACTAAGAATGCCGCCGACGGCCGTCGACCTGTATCCGCCGACCGGCCCCTCCGCCGGGTGAAACCCCTGTCCCCCGATCGGGGGATACGGCAGGAACGACGAGGCCCCCATACCCGACACGATCGGCTGACGTCGGGTACGTGGCGCGTGGGCCCTACGCCGAACGTGACGACGCCTACTGCGCCGACACGCCGCGACAGACCACGCCAAGCGCCACGCTCGACGTAGCACGCCAGAGCAACCACCTGCCCCAGACGAGCCCGGTGCCGCCCGTTACGTGCGCCGGTACGCCCGGCACCAGCACCGGGCTCCCGTCACGAAGTGACTGCCGCCGGTCAGCTCGGCAGCCGGCTCAGCCACTCCTCGTCGTTGACGACCTGTCCATCGATAACGACCAGCGGCACGCCCGGCTCCGGGAACTCGTGCAGGAGCTTGAGGTTGTTGGCGGCGATGATTTTGGAGTCGTAGCCGACGGGCAAGCCGAGCCGGATCAGGTCCTGCGCCGACTGCGGGGCGCCCGCGCGGCCCGCCAGCTCGGCCAACTGGTCGTTGCTCAGGTCCGTCTCGCCGCCTTCACGCGGCTGGTTCTCCGTCGCGAAAATCTGCTGAATGAAGCGCCACGCGACATCACTCGACTTCGACTCGCCGGCCGCGACGAAGGCCGCGTAGATCGCACGCTGGTCGTATGTGCCACTGGCCGAATACTTTTCGAGGAAGTTCACGAACCGCACGTTCACCCGCAGCGCGCCGTTGTCGATGCGCCGCCCCAGCTCCTCGCCGTCGGACCGGATCAGCTTGCCGCTGAACGGGCAGATGGGGTCGAGGTAGAGGTCGATCTGTCCGAGCGCGTGCGGGTCACCGATGGAGATGACGTCCCCGGCGGGTGCGGCCGCGGCAGCGTGCGCCTGGCCGGCGATCGGTCCGCCCATGAGTAGTCCGATCAGCAGCCCGACAACGACACCGAGGACACCTCGCCAGTTCACGTTCACGCCTCCATCATGGCGCAACGTCGCAACCCGCCGCCGCTAAATCCCGAGGCGCCCCGACAACCGGTTCAGCCGGTCCGCGCTCGCGTCGTCGAGACCGATGAACCGCACCGTCTTCCCGCGCGACGCGTACTTCGTCCGGATCGCATCCAGCGTCGCGACCGACGAGGCGTCCCACACCGCGGTGCCCGACAAGTCCACGACGACGTCGGCGGGATCACCCGCGTAGTCGAACTGATGAATCAGGTCATTGCTCGATACGAAAAACAGGTCGCCGCTCACCCGGTACGTCCCCGGTTCCACCGCGGACACCGTGGTGAAATGCGCGACCCGGCGGGCGAACGCCACCATCGCGGCAAGCACCCCGAGCGCGACGCCGATCGCCAGGTTTCCGGTGGCGACCGTCGCGCACACCGTGATGACCATCACCAGAGTTTCACTGCGCGGCAACACTTTCAGCGTCCGCGGCGCCACGCTGTGCCAATCGAAGGTGGCCACGGACACCACGATCATCACCGCGACAAGCGCCGCCATCGGGATCCGCCCGACCAGGTCCCCGAGCGCCAGCACGAGGATCAGGACGAACACCCCGGTCAGCAGCGTCGAGAGCCGGGTCCGGGCGCCGGCGATCTTGACGTTCATCATCGTCTGCCCCACCACCGCGCAACCACCCATGCCGCCGAACAGCGCGGTCACCACGTTGGCCACGCCCTGTCCGCACGCCTCGCGGGTCTTGCTCGACGGAGTGTCGGTGATGTCGTCGACGAGCTTGGCCGTCATCAGCGATTCCAGCAGCCCGACCAGCGCTGCGCCCAACGCATACGGCGCGATGATCTGCAGCGTGTGCACGGTGAACGGAATGTCCGGAATGCCGGGCAGCGGCAGCGAATCCGGCAGGGCCCCTTGATCTCCCACGTTGGGCACGTGCCAGCCGAAGGCCACGACGGCGACGGTCAGCACCAGCACCACGACCAGCGGCGGCGGCACCGCGGTGGTCAGCTTGGGCAGCAGCACCATGATCGCGATGCCCGCCGCGGTCAGCGGATACACCAGCCATGGCACGTCGATCAGATGCCGGAGCTGGGCGACGAACACCAGGATCGCGAGCGCGTTGACGAAGCCGACCATCACGCTGCGCGGGATGAACCGCATCAGCTTGGCGACTCCGAGGAACGCCAGCAGCATCTGGATCACCCCGGCCAACGCGATGGTGGCCACCAGATACCCGACACCGTGCTCGTGGGCCACCGGCGCCACGACCAGTGCCACCGCCGCCGTCGCGGCCGACACCATGGCCGGGCGTCCCCCGGCGAACGCGATGGTGATGGCCATGGTCACCGACGAGAACAGCCCGACGCGGGGATCGACGCCCGCGATGACGGAGAAGGCGATGGCCTCCGGGATCAGCGCCAGCCCGACGACCAGCCCGGCCAGCACCTCGGTGCGCAGCACGGCGGGTGACAGCAGGGACGGCCGCTCGGGACGGGATGCGGGCGCGCGGAACCCAGGCAGGGTGATGCTCATCGAATCTCCTTGGCGGGAAGCCAGTTTGGTCAGGCGGCCGGGCGATGACCGAGGAAGTCCAGGATGTCGCGGCGGCGCCGCTGGTAGGACTCCTCGAATTGCGCCTCGGGGGCGCGGGGTTGCTCGATGGTGATGACGTCGGCGACGGTGGCGGGCCGGTGGCTGAGCAGGACGACCCGGTCGGCCAGCAGCAGCGCCTCGTCGACATCATGGGTGACGAACAGCAGCGTCATCTTATGTTGCTCCCACACCGACATCAGCAACTGCTGCATCTCCAGCCGTGTCTGCGCATCCAGGGCGCCGAACGGCTCGTCCATCAACATCACCCGCGGCTTGCAGGCCAGCGTGCGGGCAAGCTGCACCCGCTGCCGCATGCCGCCCGAGAGCTGGCTCGGCAGGTGGTCCAGGTAGGCCCCGAGCCCGACCTGCTCGAGCCGCGCCGTCGCCGTCTCCTTGAGCTCCTTGCCGCGCACGCCACGGAGCTTGAGCGGGAACTCGACGTTCTTGCGCGCGCTGCGCCACGGGAACAGCGCGTCTTCCTGAAACACCATGGCGCACTGGGCCGCATTGCCGGTGACCGGTGCACCGTCCACCGTGGCGGTGCCACCCATGGGCTTGAGCAGCCCGGCCAGCGCCCGCAGGATGGTCGACTTGCCGCAGCCGGACGGCCCGAGGAAGACGACCACTTCGCCGCCCTCGATGGCCAGGCTGATGTTGGCCGCGACCACACCGTTGAAGCCCAGTTGCAGCTGCTGCAGATCGACAGCGCCGGCGCTCATCGGGCGGCCCTCGGCAGCCAGCGGTTGACCCGCCGTCCGACCCGCTCCACCAGCCACGCGGTCCCAAGTCCCAGCGCTCCGATGGAGATCATGCCGACCACCACACCGGCGTAGTCGAGCAACCCGTAGGCCTGCCAGGTGTAATACCCGATGCCGTACTGGCCCGAAATCATCTCCGCGCTGACCACGCAGATCCAGGCCACGCCCATCGCGACCGAGAGTCCGGCGAAAATCCCCGGCAGCGCACCCGGGATGATCACGTGGAGCAACAACGACATTCGCCCGGCACCCATGGTCTGCGCGGCTTCCTCCCACACCTTCGGCATCGAGTCCATGGCGTGAATGGTGCTGACCACCACCGGGAAGAACGCGGCGAAGAACGTGATGAACACGATGCCCTGCTCGCTGGACGGGAACAGCAGGATGGTGAGCGGCACCAACGCAATCGCCGGGATGGGCCTGATCAGTTCGATGAACGGCCGCAACGTCATTCGCGCGATCTCCGACCGACCGATCAGCACGCCCAGCCCGATGCCGACCACCGCGGCCAGGCTGAAGCCCAGCAGGATGCGTTGCAGGCTCGCCAGTAGGTCGTCGTAGAAGCCGCTCGAGCTGGCCCGCGTCAGCAGCGTGTGGAACACGGCCTCCGGGGCCGGCATCCGGTTGAAACGCAGCCAGGCGACGACGTTGTGGGCGGTCAGCAGATGCCACAGCGTCAGGAAGACGGCGATCGGGATCAGCGGCAGCAGTAGCGCCGGGACCCGCCGCGCGGCGGACGTCGACAGCAGAGCAGTCATCTTGTGCCGCATCGGTTTTCCGGTCCGGTTCGCCGGCGACCACAGGCGAGGGACGGCCAACGTGGGTCTGGTCATGAGCTCGGTCATGCGTTTCCTTTCTCTCCTGATGGTGTGATCAGCCCGCGGTGCGGGATTGGCCGATGGCGGCGGTGTAGCCGATGGCGGCTGCTTGTGGGTGAGTGGTCCGGTAGGTGTCCGCACCGGCGGCGGTGGCGAACGGCTTGTACCGCTGAGTTGGCGGGGCATCCGGATCGTCGAGCCAGACAGCGTGATCGCCGAAGATGCGCAGTCCGGTCAAGGTGTCGGGCACGTAGGCGGCGCGGACGTGCGGTGTCGCGGCCAGGCGGCGCAGCAGGCAGCTCGGCGTCGCGGAGACCGCGGTGTCGGTGCCGGACACCCACACTTCGGAGGCCTGCGCCGCGTCGTTGACCGGCAGTCCGCACACCTCATCGACACCGGCGAGCGTCATCGGATTGGCCACACTGGCCTGCCGCTGCGCGTAGTCGGGTCCGAACAACTGCCGCAGGTATCCGTCGTTGACGAATCTGGCGACGTCGAAATCCTTTGTCACCGCGCCGCGTCCGACCAGGTAGGCCTTGATCGGTTTGAAGGCGGCGAGCACCTGGTCCTTGAGTGTCATGTCGAAACTCACGAAGCCGTTGGGGCCGTTGTACAGATAGATCACCTCGGGTTCGATCCCGGTCAGCGCACTGACCCGCAGAGCCGACTTGAGCGGATGCGCGACGATCTCGTCGGTGGTGCTCTTCATCGCCCGCAGGAACGCCGCCATCACCTCGGGATGGCCGTCGACGAACTGCCGGCGCGCGACGACGCCGTGGAAGGTGGGCACGTTGTTGTCACCACCGTCGTAGAGCAGCCGTCCTTGGTTGCGGTAGATCACCAGTTGCGGCCATGGCACGAATTGCGCGAGGGCGTCGACCTGACCGCCGTCGATGGACGACGCACCGACCGACGGGTCCTGGTTGACGACGTGCAGTGAGTCCTTGCTGATGCCAATGGTTTTCACCGCAGTCGACAACATGCCGTCGCCGGCCGATCCGAGGCTGGTGGACACCTTCTTACCGCTCAGGTCGGCGAGGGTGCGCGCCGACGAGTCCGGCCGCACCACCACCTGGTTCAGCGAGCCGCGCAGGTTGTAGCCGGTGGTCGCGACCAATTCCGTTGCCGCGTCATCGTATTTGCGGGTCTTGGAGCCGTTGGTCAGCAGCGGGTAGTCGCCCATCGATCCGATGTCGACGTGGGTGGCGATCATCTGCGCCGTCAGCGGCGCACCGGACGCGAAGTCCTGCCACACCACCCGGTACTTCGTGTTGGTGGCCGCGCCCAGTTCTTTGAGCTGGTTCTCGAAGTCGCCACGATCGCGCAGAAGCGTGCCGGCGTTGACGGTGTTGATGGTCTTGGATTGGTAGCCGACGTTGACGACGACGGTGGGTTCCGACAGCAGGCCGCACCCTGTCAGCAGTTGGGCTCCACCAACCGTGAGTGCGGTCAGCAGAGCAACCGAGCGGGCCTGCCACGGGCTGCCAGTGCGCTGTTGCTTGTCCATGTCCACAAGGGTCAACCGTTTCTGTTACCTCGCTGTCATCTGAGGTTGCGCGGTAGTTACGCCATCTGCGACGGTGGAAACCGCAGGTCAGAGGCCTATTCGACCGGATTGCGCCGCGCCGCGGATACCGTGAATTAACACTCTGTTACGCCACCTCGGGCGCCCTGGCACGACACAGAGTTTTCGGAAAGTCTTGTAGCCATGGACATTTCGAGCGTGACGGCCGCGCGTACCCCGATCGAGCCCGATTACCGGTTCACCCTCGCCAATGAGCGCACGTTCCTGGCGTGGCAGCGCACGTCGCTCGGTCTGATGGCCGCCGCGGTGGCGGTCGTCCAGTTCATGCCGGAGCTGGCCATCCCGGGCCTGCGGCACGTCCTGGGCGTCGGCGTCGGCGTCATGGCCGTGTTGACGGCGGTCGCGGGACTGCGGCGCTGGAGCCAGGTGGATCGGGCCATCCGCAACGAGGAGCCGCTGCCGCAAGCCTCGGCTCCTACCTTCCTGACCACCGGCCTGGCGCTGATCGGACTGATCACCGTCGTCCTGGCGCTCAGCGCCACAGTGCGATGACGGTCGCCCAGGATCGCGGACTGCAGGCCGAACGCACGGCCCTGGCCTGGAACCGGACAGCGCTGGCAATCGCGACCTCGGGAGTTCTGGTGTTGCTGCGCAACGTTGATACCTTCCGCGGTGGTCACAACGCGACGCGGATCGCCCTCGTGGCCGCCGTCGCGGTGCTTGCCGCCGTGGTGTGCCGGATCGGGGTGAGCCGGCGTCGACAGTTGGCGCAAGGGCACTACTCCGGTATGCGGTACCTGCCGGCTGTTGGCCTCGCGGTGATCGCCGAAGGTGTGCTGGTGCTGATCTATCTCATGCCGCTCGGCTGATTCGTCACACGTCGAGGAAACGAATGTCCTTGGCGTTGCGCACGATAAAGCCCCGGCGGGCTTCGACATCCTCGCCCATCAGGATCGAGAACAGTTCGTCGGCGGCCGCGGCGTCGTCGAGCGTGACCTGACGCAGGACGCGGACGGACGGATCCATCGTGGTCTCCCACAGTTCTTTGGCGTCCATCTCACCCAGACCCTTGTAGCGCTGGATGCCGTCATCCTTGTTGATCTTCTTCCCCGCCTTGAGCCCCGCGTCCAGGAGCGCGTCACGGTGCCGGTCGGAGTAGGCGAATTCCGGTTCGCTGCGTTGCCATTTCAGCTTGTACAGCGGCGGCTGGGCCAGGAACACATGACCATGCTCGATGAGTGGTCGCATGAAGCGGAACAACAAGGTGAGCAGCAGCGTCGAGATGTGCTGGCCGTCGACGTCGGCGTCGGCCATCAACACGATCTTGTGATACCGCAGCTTCGACAGGTCGAACTCGTCATGGATACCCGTACCGAGCGCCGTGATGATGGCCTGCACCTCGGTGTTCTTCAATACCCGGTCGATGCGCGCCTTTTCGACGTTGATGATCTTGCCGCGCAGCGGCAGGATCGCCTGGAACATCGAGTCCCGGCCACTCTTGGCCGAGCCACCGGCCGAATCACCCTCCACCACATACAGTTCCGACTTCGTCGGATCGGTGGAACGGCAGTCCGCCAGCTTGCCCGGCAGACCACCGATGTCGGTGGCGCTCTTGCGACGCACCAACTCCCGCGCCTTACGCGCCGCGACACAAGCCTGCGCCGACGACGCCACCTTGGTGACGATGACCTTCGCCTCCGCCGGATTCGCCTCGAACCAGTGCGTCAGCTCCTCGTGGCACACCTTCTGCACGAACGAGCGGATGGCCGCGTTGCCGAGCTTGGTCTTGGTCTGCCCTTCGAATTGCGGTTCGGCGACCTTGACGGAGATGATGGCGGCGAGGCCTTCCCGGATGTCGTCACCGGTGAGGTTGGGGTCTTTGTCCTTGAGCAGTTTCTTGTCTTTGGCGTACCTGTTCACCACGTTCGTCAGCGCCGCGCGGAAGCCCTCCTCGTGCGTGCCACCCTCGTGGGTGTTGATGGTGTTGGCGAAGGTGTGCACTGACTCCGAGTAACCGGCGTTCCACTGCATGGCGATCTCGACCTCGTGGCCGTCCCCCGCGCCGTCGAACGCGATGATGCTCGGCTGAATGGCGCTCTTGGTCCGGTTGATGTGGCGGACGTAGTCGATCAGCCCGCCGGGGTGGTGGAAGACACGGGTCTCCGGGGCGGGCACCCGCCGGTCGGTCAGCGACAGCACGAGCCCCTTGTTCAGGAACGCCATCTCCTGCAGGCGGCGGGCAATGGTCTCGGCGTTGTACTCGGTGGTCTCGAAGATGTCTGGGTCCGACCAGAATCGGACAGTGGTGCCGGTGCGGGTCGACGGCTCACCCTTCTGCAGGGTGCCGGGCTCCGAGCGGTCGTAGTGCTGAAACCATTCGTACCCGTCCCGGTTGATGCACACCTCGAGCCGTGTCGACAACGCGTTGACCACCGAGACCCCGACGCCGTGCAGCCCGCCGGACACCTGATAGGAGTCGCCGTCGAACTTGCCGCCGGCATGCAGTTGGGTCATCACGACGTCGACGGTGGGAATCCCGGTGGCGTGCATGGCAACCGGGACGCCGCGGCCGTCGTCGCTGACCTCGACGCCGCCATCGTCGAGCAGCGTGACATCGACGCGGCTGGCGTGGCCGGCCATGGCTTCGTCGACGCCGTTGTCGACCACCTCCCACACCATGTGATGCAGGCCGCGCTCGCTGGTCGACCCGATGTACATACCGGGGCGTTTCCGGACGACGTCGAGCCCTTCGAGAATCGTGATCGATTGGGCGCCATAGCTGGACACGGCTGCACTCCTTCGACAGTCGAGTACGGCCCCTGACGTGCAGGGGCCGTACTCCGCTGGTGTTACTGGTTGCGTTCGGGGACGAAATCGATGGGCGCCCCGGCCGGGATGAGTTGTTCGGTCTCCACGCTGGCTTCGAATTCCTGGATGAACCGGTAGGCGTGTTGCATGACCCACCACCGCACCCAGGCCTGGTTGACGGCCTCGCGTTCCTTCGGGTCCTCGAGGAGGTTGGTGATGCGGGCGAAGCCCAACGGGACCTCGGGATCGTGGAAGTGCTGCTGCCGCTTGAAGTTGATCTTGAACTGCGACCACTTCACCGCGTGCAGCTCCTCGTTGAGCCAGACCATGCAGCCGTCGCGCTTGGATTCCTCTGCCCCGCCGAAGAATTCACGCTGATCGATGCCGTCGATGATCCGGTCGTCGGGCACGTCGCAGCCGACCCAGCGCAGCAGCGTCGGGAACATGTCGGTGACGTGCACCATCTCGTTGCTCTCCCGCACCGGCACGTGACCGGGCCACCGGATGAGGCACGGTGTCCGGATGCCGCCCTCGGCCGAGCTGAAGTAGGAGCCGTCGAAGAAGCCCGCGGTACCCCGACCCGCCAGATGGTCCTCTGCGCCGTTGTCGCCGGCCATGATCACGATGGTGTTGTCCTCGATGCCCAGCTCTTTGAGGTAGTCCAGGATGCTGCCGAAGTCGTGGTCGAGCATCAGCAGCGAGTCGCCCCAGTTGCCGTTGGTGCTCTTGCCCTTGAACTCCGGGCGGACTTCCATCGGGAAGTGCATCAGCGAGTGGTTGTGATACAGGTAGAACGGCTTGCCCGCATCGACGCTGCGCTTCATGAAAGCCTTTGCCCGGCGGTCGTATTCGCCGTCGACCTCACCCTTGAGCTTGACCGTCAGCTGCTGGTCGGTGGTCGTGACGCCACCTTCCTTGGTGCCGTCGTACATGTAGGAGTAGCCGTCGCGCTCGGCCTTGTACCAGGGGTCGTCGGGCCACAGGCACTCGTCGTAGGTGCGGGCCGGGCCGTACCACTCGTCGAAACCGTGATCGGTCGGCCAGCGACCGTCCTCCGCACCGATGTGCCACTTGCCGAAACAGGCTGTGGCATAACCGGCTTCGGACAGGATGTCTCCCATTGTGCGTTCCCACGCCACGATGCCGCCGCCGTTACCGCCGAGCGCGATGGTGTGGTTGCCGGACCGGATCGGGTACCGGCCCGTCATCAACGCCGAACGGGTTGGCGTGCACTGCGGTTCGACGACAAAGTGCGACAGCTTCAGCGACTCGGCCGCGAAGGCGTCCATCCGGACCGTGTCGGCCCCGCGCAGGATGCCGCCGCCGTAACAGCCGAGCTCCCCCATGCCGAGATTGTCGACGTGAAAATAGACGATGTTGGGTTGTTCGGGCATGGTTGTACTACCTCTCTATCGATTGTGTTAATCGGTAAGGGGATTGGGTGATTGACTGCGGAAATGCCGGCTACGGTGGCGGCGGCGCGGAGTCTCGTGCGGCAGTGGTGATCAACGAACAGCGGTCGCCGCGGTACCGCACGGTTTCAAGGTCGAAGGGGGTGCCGTCTTCGAGATGCGTCAGCCGGTGCAGCAGCAGAAGCGGTGCGCCCGGACGGATTTGCAGGAGCTTGGCCGTGTCGGCGTCGGCCGAGACCGATTCCACGGTGATCTCGGCCCACCCCAGGCGCATCCCGAGTTCGGTCTCGATCAGCGAGAAGACGTCCTGGTCGGCCAGATTGGCGTCGACCGGGATGGCCCCGATCCGCAACGACGTGGTGTCCAGGGACAGCGGAACCCCGCCCACCGACCGGAGACGCTCGATGAAGAGTATCGGCGCACCCTCGGCCACTTGGAGTTTCGCCGCAACGAACGGCGAGGCGACCGACTCACGCGCCGACATCACGGTGTTCTCCACCGGAAGTTGATGCCCGGCAAGCGATTCGGCGAGACCTTCCAATCGGTCGATCCGCTGGCTGAGCTTCGCACCCGTGACGAACGTCCCGGCGCCCTGCACACGGGTGATCAGCCCCTCGCCACGCAGGAGTTCCAGGGCCTCACGAATTGCGTTGCGGCTCACGCCCAATTCGGCGGCCAGCTCGTTCTCCGGCGGCAGCAGTGGACGCGCCGCGGCCAGGCCGCCGTACACGCCGTCGAGGATCTGGCCACGCAGCACGTCACGCGCCCACCGGGCCGCATCGGCGCGGGTGCCCGCATACTCCCGCGCCGCAGGACGGGGAAAGTCCTTCGGCGGGATGTGCGGGCGGCGGGTCATGAACTCACTGTGCCACCGATGACCACAGGTGGCGATACGTAGCGTGTTACGCCACCCGATCGAAGGTAAAGCCCTAGGCCAGGGACTATGCAGCGGCGTTTGAGCGCCGCTTTCGCCACCTCAATCGGCGATGCAGCGGAACCCGATGTGCGACGTCGCGCTGTCCTGCGACTGCGACGACCGCGCCGCCGGCCGGTACCGATGGCAATACTCCGGCGCGCACAGGTGCGAGCCGCCCTTCAGGGTCTGCATCACCGACGGGTCACCACCGGGCGGCGGACAGCAGCCGGACACTTCGGCGTGCGGCTGGTGCCGCGGCGTGTAGCGGGTGCGGGTCCACTCCCACACGTTGCCGATCATGTCGAACAGGCCAAAAACGTTGGGCGGGAACGTGCCAACCGGCGACGTGCCGGCCCAACCGAGGGCGCCGTCGTTGCGGTACGGAAACTGGCCCTGCCAGGTGTTGGCCATCAGCTGCCCGTCGGGCCGGACCTCGTCACCCCAGGCGTACACCGTCGTCGCCCCGGCGCGGGCGGCGTACTCCCACTGCTCCTCGGTCGGCAGCCGCCTCCCCGCCCAGGCGGCGTAGGCCGCGGCGTCGGGGTACGCGACCTGCACCACCGGATGATCGAGCCGGTCCTCGATGGTGGAGCCCGGCCCCTTCGGGTGCTTCCAACACGCACCGGGCACCCACGTCCACCAGGCGCGCCAGTTCCGCAGGTCCACCGGGCCTGTCGTCGGCTGGAACACCAGCGCGCCGGGGACGAGGTCGTCGGCCGGGACGCCGGGGAACAGCGCCGGATCGAGTTCTTGCTCGGCGACCGTCACGTGCCCCGTCGCGGCCACGAAGTCGGCGAACTGGGCATTGGTGACCGGGTGCCGTTCGATCGAGAACGGCGCGACCGTCACCTCATGCACCGGCGCTTCCTCAGGGTAGAAGTCATGCGATCCCATGCGGTACGACCCGCCGGGGAGGGCGGTCAATTCCGTGAGCATCCCGACAGGTTAAGCAGCCGATGCGCGACGCGCCCGGCGAATTCCGCGCCTCGACACTCCCCCGATGCACCAGACTGGGCTCATGACCGACACCGCCGCGACCCGCGTCGCGGTCTTCCTGGACTTCGACAACATCGTCATCTCGCGCTACGACCAGGTCCACGGCCGCAACTCTTTTCAGAAAGACAAGGCCAAGGGACTCGATCCAGACCGATTGACGACGGCCACCGTCGACGTCGGCGCGGTCCTCGACTTCGCGTCGTCCTTCGGCACGCTGGTGCTCACTCGCGCGTACGCCGACTGGTCCGCCGAGGTCAACGCGGGCTACCAGCAGCAGCTCGTCGGCCGCGCCGTCGACCTCGTGCAGCTCTTCCCCGCGGCGGCGTACGGCAAGAACGGCGCCGACATCCGGCTCGCGGTCGACGCCGTCGAGGACATGTTCCGGCTGCCCGACCTCACCCATGTCGTGATCGCCGCCGGCGACTCGGACTACATTCCGCTGGCCCAGCGCTGCAAGCGGCTCGGCCGGTACGTGGTCGGCATCGGCGTGGCCGGCTCCTCGAGCCGCGCGCTCGCCGCGGCCTGCGACGAGTTCGTCACCTACGACGCCCTGCCCGGCGTGCCCGTCCGCGAGCCTTCTCCAGAACCGGCCAAACGCACACGCCGCAGCACCAAGACCGAGCACGACCCCCAGGCTGCCGCCACCGCCCTGCTGACTCGCGCGCTACATATCGGGCTGGAGAAGGACGACGTCGACTGGCTGCACAACTCGGCGGTCAAGGCGCAGATGAAGCGCATGGATCCGTCATTCAGCGAAAAGGCTTTGGGATTCAAGTCTTTCAGTGACTTCTTGCGCTCGCGCACCGACGTCGTCGAGTTGGACGAGAGCTCGACGACGCGGATGGTGCGGCTGAAGAGCGCGCAGTAACGCAGAAAGAGTGCGGGCGGTGGGACTCGAACCCACACGCTCTTTCGAACACGGGCACCTAAAGCCCGGGCGTCTGCCAGTTCCGCCACGCCCGCAACACGACGAGGATAGCGCGGCCGCGGCACCCTGAACCTGGCGGCTGGCCGCCGTAGGTTGTGGCGGCGGCCGACAGGTAACCACGTACCCCGCCGATCGGCGCCCTAGCAGGCACGAATCGCAAACCCAAACCCCCGCGCGGTACCGTTGCCATATGTCCACTACACGGCGTAGGAGGCCGGCGCTCATCGTGCTGGTGACCGTCGCTGCCCTGGGCTGCATGGCCCTGGCCTGGTGGCAATGGTCGCGGTTCCAGTCGAGCGCCGGCACCTTCCAGAACCTGGGCTACGCCCTGCAGTGGCCGATGTTCGGCGCCTTCTGCTTCTACGGCTACTACAAGTTCGTGCGCTACGAAGAAGCTCCACCCGAGCAGCAGCCCAAGAACGAGCCCACCGAAATCCCCGAGGGCCTGCTCCCCGAGCGCCCCAAGGCCGCCAAAGACACCGCGGACCCTACCCTCAACGAATACAACGCCTACCTGGCCGAACTGGCCGAGAACGACAAACAGGACAGGACCACCACATGACCGAGTCGCAGCCGACCACCCTGTCGAAAGACACCATCCGCAAGGCGCTGACCGCCTACCGCGTGATGGCCTGGGCGACCGGTCTCTGGCTCATCGCGCTCTGCTACGAGCTGGTCGCGCACTACATCTTCAACGACGCCAGTCTCAACTGGATCGGCATCGTCCACGGCTGGGTGTACTTCGCCTACCTGCTCTGCACGTTCAACCTGGCGGTCAAGGTCCGCTGGCCCCTCGGCCAGACGATCGGCGTCCTGTTCGCCGGCACCGTCCCGCTCGTCGGCATCATCGTCGAGCACTTCCGCACCGAAGACGTGAAGAAGCGTTTCGACCTCTGAAGCCAGAGACGCGCCGCGACTGTAACCACAGGGCGGAAATCGAGCCCGATGGCCGCCCTGGCGTTACGGTCGCGGGCCCACTGAACCGACCGTCACGATGCTTGCCGCCCAGCGGGCCATACCGCGTCTGTCAGGTCTCGCGAGAGACGGATCGTCACGTCATCGGCCGCACCACGCGATGCCCTCGCAGACGCGATCCTGCGCAGCGCGACGCCGCTGGGATCGCGGGAGGTAACTCGAATGACAAGCCAACCCATCTCGATCATCTCTTCGATCCGCGCAATGTCCTTGCGAACCTGATCGGGGTCCATGTGGTGCCGCCCCTCGTACTCAGCCGCGACCTTCAGGCCCGGCCACGCGAGATCAACCACGCCGATCAGCACGCCGAATTCGTTGTAGATGGGGTGCTGGCTGACTGGCCGAGGGAAGCCCGCTTTCACGATCAATAGCCGCAACCGCGTCTCACCTGGCGAATCGGCGCCGGGATCGACCAGCCCAATCGTCACCCTGGCTTGTTTCAGTCCCCGCTGCCCAGGATGGCGTTCGATCGCGGCCTGCATGTCTGCGACGGTCAAGCGCGCCGCGTGTGCCAGCGCGTCGATGGCGGCGACCGCTACGTCTTCTCGGCACCTGCGGGCCAGATCGACGGCCGTGCGTAATGGAGTGGTCAGTCGCATCTCGCCGATCGTGCACACCTCGTCACCATCCAAAGTGTCCGCCCACACCACAATGCCACGCGCGGGCCGACGATTACTGTGAATGATGTTGGCCGGCAACGCCGAATCGATGTACCGAGCCCCGTGGAGCGCGGCTGCCGAGAAGCCTGCGAGCACCCCCGTGCGTCGGGAACGCAGCCATGCTGCTTTCGCGCGAAGGATCGCGTTCGGTCGTGTACCCCGTGGCACGTACACGTCCTGGTGCACGGCAACGAAATTCGTTCGCAATTGATGACGCGTCAGCATCCCGGCCGCCAACGCCTCACTGCCGATGAACGGCTCCCCCATGCTGGCAGTGTGCCCACTCGTCGGCCGCTGACCAAGGCCTGTCGGCGTAGCCCTGTGGATAAACGAGCCACGGCGGCCGCGAGCGTAACGCCAAGGCGGAAATCGAGACCGAAACCCGCACTGGCGTTACGGTCGCGCTAGTCACACCTCAACCCAGGTACTTGAGCACCTCGACTGCCAACTGCTCGCCCCGGTCCTCCTGCAGGAAGTGCGAGGCCCCTTCGATCCGCACCTGCTCGTCGACCGTCGGGATCAGGTCGACGAACGCCTCGCCTGCCCGCGGATATGGGAACACCGGGTCCTGGTCGGAGAACGCCACCAGCGCCGGCTTCTCCCACCGCGACAGCGCATCGGTGACGGCCTTCATCTCCGTCGCACCCGCGGCGTCCTCCGCGATCGGCACCAATAGCGGGAACTGTGCGGCACCGGCCTTCGATTCCACGGTCGGGAACGGCGCGTCGTAGGCAGCGACAACCTCGGGTGACAGGTCGGTCGTCGTCGCACCCTGAATCACGAAGCCGACGGGCAGGTCTGGATTGGCCTCCGCGAACGCGCGCCACGCTATGAAGCCTTTCGACACCCGGCCGGTGAACAGCCCGGTGTTGAAAATCGCCAGTGCGCCAACCTGATCCGCGTTCTCTACAGCCCAGCGCAAGCCGATCGGCCCGCCCCAGTCCTGCACGACGACGGTGGCGTCCTGCAGCCCCAGCCCGCCCAGCATCTGGGTCACCAACTCCACGTGCCGGTCGTAGCTGTACCACCGCCGGTCGGTGGGCTTGTCCGAACGGCCGAAGCCCGCGTAGTCAGGGACGATCACCCTGTGGCCCGCCTCGACGAACGGGCCGATCATCTTGCGGTACAGGTACGCCCACGTCGGCTCGCCGTGGAAACAGACGATGGGCTTGCCGTCCCGCGGCCCCTCGTCGAGATAGTGCAGACGCAACCCGTCGACGTCGACGTAGTTGGGGGCGAAGTCGTAGCCCGGCAGATTCGCGAAGCGTTCGTCGGGTGTACGGAAGACCTCAGCGGTAGTCATGTCGTCAACTTGCCACTTCTTGACCGACCGGTCAACTATTAAATACGATTCTCAGGTGCCCCGAAGTTCCGACGCCCGCGACCGCCTGGTCGCCACCGCCGCACGGCTGTTCCTCGAACGCAGCTACCAAGCCGTCGGCGTCGACGAACTCTGCCGCGCGACCGACATCAAAAAGGGCAGCTTCTATCACTACTTTCCGTCGAAATCAGAGCTCGCCAAAGCCGTTGTCGACTTACACGCCAAGGCATTTCAACGCCAGCTGACCGACTCCCCCGCCGCGACGCCCGCCGATAAGTTGCATGCCATCCCGGACGCCATCGGCGCCATCCAGTCGGCCCTCGAAGCGCAATTCGGCCGTGCCGTGGGCTGCCCCTTCGGCAACTTCGCCGCGGAGCTGTCCACCACCGACGACGATCTGCGCGAGCATCTGGCCCACACCCTCAAGACGATGGAACACCACATGGCGGTCATCGCCACCGAGGCTGCAGCGGCAGGAGCGCTGCGCCCCGGCACCGATCCGCAGCAGCTCGCGCACGCACTACTCGCGCAGTATCAGGGCATCATCCTGCTGGCGAAGCTCAACGATTCCGGCGTCGCGCACCTCGCTCCCGCACTGCATGGCTTCATCGACGGCTATCTGACCGAGCCGAGCAATCTCTGACGCTGGCTACCGTCGAGACCAACTGAGTGGCGGAAAACGGCCTCGATGATCGCCGCGCAGTTGGTCTCGGCAACTTCGTCACGACGCCTGGCCCCACAACGCGCCATTGAAACGCAGATCGACGTCGTCGTCCGCCACTCCCCGCGCTGCACGTGCACGGGCGATCCGTCGCAGCACCACGCCCGCAGGGTCGCGCGACGTCACCCGGATGACGAGCCAATCCATTTCGACCATCTCCTCGACCCGCGCGATGTCCTTACGAACCTGCTCGGGATCCATGTGATGCCTACCCTCGTACTCGACGGCGATCATCAAATCCGGCCATGCGAAGTCGACAACGCCGATCAAGGAGCCGTACTCGTTGCACACCGGATACTGGCTCTCCGGTTTCGGGAATCCGGCCCGAATGATCAACAACCGCAACAACGTTTCTTGCGGCGACTGTGCCTTTGGGTCAACGAGCGCTACGGTTTTGCGCGCCTGCACGATCCCCCGCTTGCCATTGTGACGCTCCGCTGCTGCCGCAATGGCGGCAACCGACAGCCTGGCGGCCCGCGCCAAGGAATCAATCGCCGCGACAGCTGGATCCTCCGGAAGTCTGCGCGCGAGATCGACCGCGGTGCGCGATGCGGTCGTCAGACGCATCTCGCCGATCTGGCATATGTCGCCGTTGTCGAGGTCGTCCTCCCAGACCACAACGCCCCGGGCGGGCCGGCTGTACCGGTCGAAAATGTGCGCAGGGCAATCCGCGCCGATAAACCGCGCGCCATGAAAAGCCGCAGCGGAGTAGCCACCGAGCACACCACGGCGCTTCGACCGCAGCCACGCCGCTTTCGCGCGCATGACCGCGGTCGGCCTCGTGCCTCTCGGCACATAGACATCCTTGTGTACGGCGACAAAGTTCGTCCGCAACTGATGCCGGGTCAGGCGCCCTGCCGACAACGCCTCACTCCCAATGAATGGCTCCCCCACCGATGCAGTGTGCGCAGCCGCGCGCAGCTCTCGCCATTACGAGCGAGCTGAGCCTGTGGATAACTGCGGCGAAACCAACCGGGTCGCGGAAATCGGGCTCGACAATCGCCATTCAGTTGGTCTCGGCGACTTCGTGCGGCAACGCGCCCTCAGGAACCAGCCAACTCCCGCAGCGCGGGCACCAACTGCGCCAGCGCCCGTCCGCGGTGTGACGCCGCGTCCTTTTCCGCCGGCGTCAGCTCCGCCGCCGACACCGAACCACCGGCAGGCACGAAGATCGGGTCATAGCCGAAACCGCCCGAACCCCGCGGCTCCCGCGCGATGGTGCCCGGCCACTCGCCCCGCACCACCACAGAGCCCGACGACGACACCAGCGCGCAGCACGACACGAACGCCGCACCGCGGCGCTCGTCCGGCACGTCCGCGAGCTGCCCCAACAACAGCGTCAAGTTCGCCGCGTCATCCCCGTGCCGCCCGGCCCACCGGGCCGACAACACCCCGGGCATGCCGTTCAGCGCGTCGACCGAAACCCCGGAATCGTCTGCGACACAAGGAATTCCGGTCGCATTGAACCCGTCGACAGCCTTGGCCAACGCGTTCTGTTCAAACGTCGCGCCGGTTTCGGGTGCCTCGGGGAACGCCGGCACATCGTCCAACGACAACAAGGTCAGACCCGTGATGCCGGCGGCATCCAACACCCGCCGCAACTCCACAAGCTTCTTCGCGTTGCGCGAAGCGACGAGGAGCTCAGGCACCAAACGCCTTCTTGGCCGGCGCGGTCGACTCCGGCAGCACGCCCGGGTACGGCAACTCCAGCGCCTCACGCTGCAGCGCGAACAACTGGTCGCACGCCGCCAGTGCCGCATCGAGAAGCTTGTCCAGCGTCGACCGCGGGAACGTCGCACCTTCGCCGGTGCCCTGCACCTCGACCAGGGTTCCGGTGTCGGTGGCGACTACGTTCATGTCGACCTCGGCGCGCGAGTCCTCGGTGTAGGGCAGGTCCGTGCGGACCCGGCCGTCGACCACGCCGACCGACACGGCGGCGATGGCACACGACAGCGGACGCGGATCCTTCAGGCGTCCGGCCGCGGCCAGATAGGTGACGGCGTCAGCCAGCGCCACATAGGCGCCGGTGATCGCCGCGGTGCGGGTACCGCCGTCGGCCTGCAGCACGTCGCAGTCGATGGCGATGGTGTTCTCGCCGAGGGCGCTGAGGTCGATGCACGCGCGCAGCGAGCGGCCGATCAACCGGCTGATCTCCTGGGTCCGCCCACCGACGCGGCCCTTCACCGACTCGCGGTCGGAGCGGTCATGCGTGGCGGCCGGCAGCATCGCGTATTCGGCGGTCAGCCAGCCCAGCCCGGAACCCTTGCGCCAGCGCGGCACACCTTCGGATACCGAAGCGGTGCACATGACCCGCGTCTCGCCGAACTCCACCAATACCGACCCTGCCGGGTGCTTGGTGAATCCTCGGGTGATCTTTACCGGGCGGAGTTCGTCGTCAAGGCGACCGTCTTCTCGTCTGGACACCCGACAACCCTAGCGGGCCACCGTCAGCGCGGCGGCGACTTACCGGCTGGTGATGTCGAACGACTCGTTGCACACCACGGCGTGCACGGGTCCGTCGAACTCGGCCTTGGCCTCGCTGATGACGTCCTCGCGGGACGTCCACGGCGGGATATGCGTCAGCAGCAGCTCTTTGACGCCGGCCTCGCGGGCCGCACGCCCGGCCTCGGTGCCGGACAGGTGCAGCTTCGGCGGACGGTCCGGCGAGTCGGTCCACGACGCCTCGCACAGGAACACGTCGGCGCCGCGGGCCAGGTCGATCAACGCGTCGCAGTAGCCAGTGTCGGCGGAGTAGACGAGCGTCGCGCCGGACGGATCGGTGAAGCGCATGCCGTAGGACTCGGTCGGGTGACACACCAGTCGCGGCGTCACGGTCAGCGAGCCGATCTCGACGTCCTGGCCGTCGACCCAGACCTGAATGTCGAAGATGTCGGTGATGTCGTCGATTTCGCCGCCCTCGGGCGACGACGCCGCACCGAGCCGGTGCCAGGTGGCCGCCGGGCCGAACATCAGGGCGCGGCCGACCGGAGGATTCGGGTGATACCGACGCCAGACGAACAGCCCCGGCAAGTCCAGACAATGGTCGGCATGCAGATGTGACAGCAATATATTTACGGCGCCCGGATCAGCATGACGCTGCAGTGCGCCGAGTACGCCCCCACCGAAGTCGATAACCATCGGCGTGGTGTCCGGAGCGGTCAGCAGATAGCCCGAGGCCGGAGAATCCGGCCCACCCACGCTGCCGGAGCAACCGAGAATGGTGAGGCGCACACCCCTAGCTTGCCACGTCAACACGTCCTGCGACGAAAAGACGGCACCATTGGGCGGCCAGTTTCTCGATTGGTCCCGAAAGCGATACCGGTCACGCTTCCGGCAACACCGCGTGCGGCGAATTCGAAATTCAGCAAATCACGTCGGAATCGACGGCAGAGCTGAACCCTTACGCCGTTCGCGCGCTTCCCTTTCCGGACTGCTCAGCAAATACGCGGCGAACACGCCCGCGATGCCACCGCACAGATGGCCCTGCCACGACACGCCGAATGTCCCCGGCAACGCGCCCCACAGCACACCTCCGTACACGAACAACACGATGATGCCGACGACGATCTGCCACGCGTGCCGGGTGAAGAACCCGAACACGATGAGGAACGTCAGCCATCCGAAAATCAGCCCGGACGCCCCGATGTGGACGGACTCCACACCGCGCGGCGCACCGATGTTGCCGATCAGCCAGGTGCCGAAGCCACCGAGAATCCAGATGATCAGCGTCGCCCCGAGGAAGCGGCCCATGCCCGCAAGCGTCACCAGGAACCCGAGCACCAGAGCCGGGCCGGTGTTCGCGATCAGGTGCGCCCAGTCGGCGTGCAGCAGCGGCGCCCACAGGATGCCCCAGAGCCCGTCGGTCTCCAGCGGCCGGATGCCGTCCTGATTCAGCTCCTGGTTATGCAGCGCGTCCCAGCCCTCGATGAGCCACAGCAGCGCGACGAAGCTGACGATCGTGACGCCGCCGACCTTCCACGGCGCAGGCGGCTTCGGCTTCGACGACGTGGGCGACAGGTCGTACGTCATGCGCGCTCCGCTCCGCTACTCGCTGGCGTCATAGAGCCAGGTTACCGGCGCGGCGCCTTATCCGAAGGCTCCCGGCAGCAGGCCGCGGTAGGTCGGGATCTCGGCGATCGACTCGGCGGCCAGCACGCCGACCATCACGGCGGTCGCGAGCGCGTCGGCGGCGGCCGCCCCGATCTCGGAGATGAGTCGCGTCTCCGGGTTCATCTGTTCCGGCGTGGCGGGGTCCGGCTCGATGCGGACCCGCCCGGTCGCGAGCGCGAAGACGGTGTCACCGTCGACGGCGGTGTGCGCCGGACGGATGGTGTGGGCGAGGCCGTTGTGCGCGGCGACGGCCACCTTCTTGCATCCGGCCGGGCTGAGGGCGGCGTCGGTCGCGACGACGGCGATGGTCGTGTTGAGCGGCTTCGGGTCCTTCACGCGGGTGCGGTACGCCTCGATCTGGTCGGGCGGCGGAGGCTGTAGCCCGAAACGCGCGATCTGGTCGGCCGCCCAGGGCAGGCCGGTCTGCGGGTCGACGACGTGGCCCGCCGCATTGACGATGACGAGCGCGCCGACGGTGACGCCGTTGTCGAGCGTGACCGACGCCGTGCCGAGACCGCCCTTGAGCGCCCCGGCCCGCGCGCCGGCCCCCGCACCCGCGTTGCCGGTGCGCACGTCGGTGCCGGCGTTGGCGACGGCCGCGTAGCCGAACTCCGCCGTCGGCCGGTTCGCCCACGCGCCGACGGGCAGATCGAAGATCACCGCCCCTGGCACGATGGGCACCCGACCGCCGGGCATCTTCACCCCGCGGTCGTGCTCCTCGAGCCACGTCATGACGCCGTCGGCGGCGGCGAGCCCGAAGGCGCTGCCGCCGGTGAGGACGATCGCGTCGACGTGCTGCACGCTGTTGGACGGGTCGAGCAGGTCGGTCTCGCGGGTGCCGGGCGCTCCCCCACGCACGTCGACCGCCCCGATGGTCCCCGGTGGAGCGAGGACGACGGTGGTGCCGGTGGCCCAGCCGCCGCCCAGGGTGGCGTCTTCGATGCGGTCGTGATTGCCGACCAGGATGCCGGCGACGTCGGTGATGGAGCCCGTCACCGCTCGTCCAGCAGGCTCAGCACCAGGTACTCCTGCAGATACGTCAGCCACTGGTACACCTCCAGATGCCCCGCCATCGGATGGTCCGGCGAAAGCCGTTGTGGCCCATCGGGTCCGATGTCCAGCATGGCGCCGAGAGCCAGACGGACATCGTTGATCGCGGCGGCCCAGGCCTCAGCCTGCTCCTCGGTCAGCTCGAATTTTCCGGCCGGGTTCGGCAGGGAATCCAGAAGCCGTTGGGCAGCTTGCCGTTTGGCATCGACGATGGTGGGTTCGTGCAGGCTGCGCAGTGCACCGTTGAGGCTCTCACCGGCAGCGCGGCCGTCCGGGTGCTTGGCCGGATCGTGGTAGAAGTCCGGCAGCAACCGGCGCATGGTGTCGTCGTCGGGCGCCTGCGACGGCCCGATCTTCATGCCCGTCAGTTCGGCGAGTTCGTCACGCGGTGAGGAGGATTCGCGATCGTCGAGCATCTCGATCAGCGAGCCGACCAGGTTGCGCAACATCGTGACCTCGTGCGCTTCCAGACCAGACTTGATACGCACGCCCGACGACGTGTTGACCCGCTTCCACTTGCGCACCGCTCAGTGGTCCTGCTGCATGGTTGCCCACAGTCCGGCTGCGTGCAGTTTGGTGACGTCGACCTCCATCGACTCCCGGCTGCCCGCCGAGACGACGGCCTTGCCCTCGGTGTGCACCTGCATCATCAACTCGGTGGCACGCACCTCGCTGTAACCGAACAGCTTCTGGAAGACGTACGTCACGTAGGTCATCAAATTCACCGGGTCGTCCCAGACGATGGTCACCCACGGACTGTCCAGGCCGGCCACCTCTTCGACATCAGTCGCCGGGCTCGTCCGCGCGACCGGGGCACCCAGAACCATGAGCCCAGAATAGCCGGGTGGTTGCCGCTCGCAGAACCAGTACGGTGAGGTCTGTGACCGCCGCGTTGCTGACCGACAAATACGAGCTCACCATGCTCGCTGCCGCCCTGCGCGACGGCACCGCGCATCGCCGCGCGTCGTTCGAAGTGTTTGCCAGGCGGCTGCCCTTCGGGCGCCGTTACGGCGTGGTCGCCGGGACCGCGCGGTTCCTCTCGGCCCTCGCCGACTTCCGGTTCGACGACGCCGCGCTGGCGTCACTGGACTTCCTGGATGCCGAGACGCTGCGCTGGCTGGCCGACTACGAGTTCCGCGGCGACATCGACGGCTACCCCGAAGGTGAGCTGTACTTTCCGGATTCTCCCGTGCTGTCGATCCACGGCACGTTCGCCGAGTGCGTGATCCTCGAGACCCTGGTGCTGTCGATCTTCAATCACGACACCGCGATCGCCTCGGCCGCGGCCCGCATGGTCAGTGCCTCGAGCGGCCGGCCGCTCATCGAGATGGGCTCGCGGCGCACGCACGAGCAGGCGGCCGTCGCGGCTGCGCGGGCCGCGTACATCGCCGGGTTCTTCGCGTCGTCGAACCTGGAGGCACAGCGGACCTACGGTGTCCCCGCGCGGGGCACCAGCGCGCACGCGTTCACCCTCGTGCACACCGCGACGAGCGGCCCCGACGAGGTTGCCGCGTTCCGCGCCCAGGTCGACGCGCTGGGCGTCGGGACCACGCTGCTGGTGGACACCTACGACATCACCCAGGGTGTGGCCAACGCCGTCGCCGTGGCCGGGCCCGAGCTCGGCGCGGTGCGCATCGACTCCGGCGACCTGGGCGTCATGGCCCGCCAGGTGCGCGACCAGCTCGACGGCTTGGGCGCGACCAAGACCCGCATCGTGGTGTCCGGCGACCTCGACGAGTACTCGATCGCCGGCCTGGCCGCCGCACCCGTCGATGTCTACGGCGTGGGTACGTCGGTGGTCACGGGCTCCGGCGCGCCGACCGCATCGATGGTCTACAAGCTGGTCGAGGTCGACGGCATGCCCGTGGCAAAACGCAGCAGCCACAAGGAATCTCACGGCGGCCGCAAGGCGGCCCTGCGGCTGGCGAAGGAGTCCGGAACCATCGTCGAGGAAGTGGTGCACCCCGCCGACGCGGTTCCCACGGAAGACGGCCGGGTGCTGACCGTGCCGCTGGTCCGGTCGGGTTCGGTCGTGTACGACTCGTCGCTGGACGACGCCCGCGCGCGCGTCGAGGCCGGCCTGCACAGCCTGCCGTGGGACGGACTCAAGCTATCCGCCGGCGAGCCCGCCATCCCCACCCGACTGGTGGGCGCGTGACGACCGACGTTGCCGCGCTGCTGTCCATCGCGGTATCCGCCCTCGGCGGCGCCGAACGCAGCGGCCAGATCGAGATGGCCAAGGCCGTCGGCAACGCCTTCGACAAGGGTGAGCACCTGGCCGTCCAGGCCGGGACCGGTACCGGAAAGTCGTTGGCGTACCTGGTCCCGTCGATCGCGCACGCCGTGGCATCGAATCAGCCGGTGGTGGTGTCGACGGCGACCATCGCGCTGCAACGCCAGTTGGTGGACCGCGACCTGCCCCGCCTGGCCGATGCCCTGGCGCCGCACCTGCCCCGCCGTCCCGAGTTCGCGTTGCTCAAAGGCCGCGGAAATTACCTGTGCCTCAACAAGGTTCACAGCGGTGCCTCCGTCGAGGAGGAGCTCCCCCAGGAGGAACTGTTCAACCCCGTCGCCGCATCGGCATTGGGCCGCGACGTCAAGCGGCTCATCGAGTGGTCGTCGGACACCGAGAGCGGTGACCGCGACGAGGTGGTGCCGGGTGTCCTGGACCGGGCCTGGTCACAGGTCAGCGTCGGCGCGCGCGAATGCATCGGAGCCACCCGGTGCCCTTACGGCACAGACTGTTTCGCCGAGAAGGCCCGCGCGAAGGCCGGGGCGGTCGACGTCATCGTCACCAACCACGCGCTGCTGGCCATCGACGCCATCTCCGAGGTCAACGTCCTGCCCGAGCACCAACTGCTGGTGGTTGACGAGGCCCACGAACTGGTGGACCGCGTGACCAGCGTGGCCACCGGCGAGCTGTCCGCCACGTCCATGGCGGTGGCGCACCGGCGGGCCGCCCGGTTGGTGGAACCCGAACTGGCAGAACGCCTCGAGGCCGCCATCGCCACCTTGGGTTCGGCCATCCACGACATGGAACCGGGCCGCATCGACGTGCTCGACGACGAGCTGGCCACGTACCTGACGGTGGTCCGCGATGCGACGGACAAGGTGAAGATGGCGATCGACACCGCGCCGTCCGATCCCACCGCGGCGGCCGCGCGCAGCGAGGCCGTCACCGCACTGACCGATCTGAGCGACACCACGTCGCGCATCATCGATTCGTTTGTGCCGGCCATTCCCGACCGCTACGACGTGGTGTGGCTGGATCGCGACGAGTCCAGGGGCTCAGTGCGATACATCCTGCGCGTGGCTCCGTTGTCGGTGGCGGGGCTGCTGCGCGGCCGGTTGTTCGGTGAGGTGACCGCGGTGCTGACGTCCGCGACGCTCACCATCGGTGGACGCTTCGAGTCGATGGCCCGGGCGTGGGGCCTGTCGGCGCCCGAGGACAGTACCGCGACGCCACCGAAATGGAAGGGCATGGACGTGGGATCGCCCTTCTCCCATGCCAAGTCGGGCATTCTCTACGTCGCCAAGCACCTGCCGCCGCCGGGCCGCGACGCCGCTCCACAGGAACAGCTCGACGAGATCTACGAACTGATCACCGCCGCCGGCGGCCGCACCCTCGGACTGTTCTCGTCGATGCGGGCCGCCAAGGCCGCCGCCGAGATCATGCGCGAGCGCCTCGACACCCCCGTGCTCTGCCAGGGCGACGACTCGACGTCAACCCTGGTGCGCCGCTTCACCGACGACGCCGAAACCTCGTTGTTCGGCACGCTGTCGTTGTGGCAGGGCGTCGACGTGCCGGGACCGTCGCTGTCCCTGGTGATCATCGACCGAATTCCGTTCCCCCGCCCCGACGATCCGCTGCTGACCGCGCGGCAGCGGGCCATCGCGGCCCGCGGCGGCAATGGCTTCATGGCCGTGGCGGCATCGCACGCGGCGCTGCTGTTGGCGCAGGGTGCCGGGCGGTTGCTACGTAGCGTCAACGACCGCGGCGTCATCGCCATCCTGGACTCCCGCATGGCGACGGCCCGCTACGGCGGGTTCCTGCAGTCGTCGCTGCCGCCGTACTGGTCGACCACCGACCCCGCCCGGGTGCGCAGCGCTCTGGAGCGGTTGGCCGCGTCGAGCTGACGGGGTTCCCCTCCGACGCTGGCGTCGAGCCGCGGCTGACGCGGACACGGTCAACGAGCCCCGGCTTACGGTCGAACCACTTCCGTCCGCGGGACCTCTCTCCTCACCATGTCGCGCCTGGACCTGTCAGCATTGGCTGACATCGTCAGCATGTGGTGACACTGTCAGCACATGCTGACGGGTCCAGGCGCGACATGTCCCAGACAGCGCCGACACGCCCGAGCTCGTAGCCCGGCGCCCAGCCTCATATCCCCCGCAACCGCGCGACGTGCTCGCGCTGCAATTCAGTTGCCCGCGTGAGGAATTCGGTGATCAACTCCAACTGCGCGCCACTGTAGCGGCTCAGCAGCGTACGCCGCCCCTCGTCCACGAGCGGGTCGATCAGCTCGAAGGCCCGCGCCCGCGCGGTGACAGTGGCGTGGACCAGGAGCTTGCGCCGGTCACTGGGGTGCGCGGAGCGCGTGACGTAGCCGACCTTCTCCAGGCGGTCGAGCATCGTCGTGGCGCTGCCGGTCGTGAGGCCCAACCGGTCGGCCAGCTCGCGCGGGGTGACACCAGCGGCTTCCTGGATCAGAATCTCCAGGCACCGCGCGTCTGTTGCGTTGATGCCGAGCAGGCGCGCGACCTCGCGGTCGAAGTCGTCGACCGCGGCCTGGTAGCCCTGCACCGCCGCGCCCAACCGGTCGGCGACCGGATTTTCGCTTGACAATCGAGCGACCTACCTTTCATCCTATTGCTTGACAATCAAGCTATCTGATTGTCAAGACATCTGGGCACCAACCGAGGAAGACGCATGACCGAAGCACTCATCATCGGCGCCGGAGTCGCCGGGCCGGTGCTGGCCATCGCACTGCAACGGGTGGGCATCGACGCCCACATCTACGAACGCTCCACCTCCGGCGCCGACCTGCGCGGGGCCTGGCTGAACTTCCAGGCCAATGGCATGGACGCGCTGCGTGCCGTCGATGCGGCCGGCCCACTCGCGAAGCTGGGCTACCCGAACGACACCATCAGCTTCCTCACCGGCGCCGGCAAGCAACTGGGCCGCATCCCGATGGCCGCCCAGCGCCCGGACGGGCAGCTGTCGGTCATGATGCGCCGCGCCGACCTGTACCGCGAACTCAACACGCTGGCCGCGGCACGTGGCGCTCGCTACAGCTACGGCAAGGAGTTCGTCTCCGCGACAACGGTTTCCGACGGCCGCGTCGAGGCTCGATTCGCCGACGGCAGCAGCGCAACCGGTGATCTGCTCATCGGCTGCGACGGCATCCACTCCACGGTTCGCCGCACCATCGATCCGGCGGCACGCGCACCGCGCTACGTGCCGGTGCTCAATGTCGGCGGCTACATCCCCGGCTTCACCGTCGACGTCCCGCCACGGGAATTCCGGATGCAGTTCGGCACGCGCTGCTTCTTCGGCTGGTTTCCCACCCCGGACGGCGGCACCGTCTGGTTCGCCAATCCGCCGATGGCCCGCGAGCCGGAACGCGGCGCACTGTCCGACATGACCGACGCCGACTGGCGAAACTGGCTGCACCAGTTGATGTCCGGCGATGTCGGGCCGGCGCACGACATCATCGACGCCGCGCCCGGCCCGATGGTCGGATGGGCCACGTACGACCTGCCGGTGGTGAAACGTTGGCACAACCACCGCGACCAGATCATCATCGGCGATGCCGCCCACGCCACCGCGCCATCGGCCGGGCAGGGCGCGTCGATGTCCGTCGAGGACGCCGTGATTCTCGCGCAGTGCCTGCGTGATTGCCCTGATATTCCTACGGCATTCACGACGTTCGAGTCGCTGCGCCGGCGCCGGGTCGAGAAGATCGTCCGTCACGGGCACCGCTCGGCCAACAGCAAGGCCGCGGGCCCGGTGGGGCGGTTCTTACGCGACCTGATCCTGCCGGTGATGTTCCGGCAGGCGGCGAAAGACGGTGGCCGCTCGATGATGTGGCTTCAGGGCCACCACATCGATTTCGACAGGACCATCGCGCGAGCACCCGCCTAGACGGGCAGCCGCACCACGAAACCGGACTCCAGCGCCACCCACAGCGCGCCATCACGGTCGACGGCCAACCCGTGCGGCTCGCTGCCGGGCGGCAGGTCGAACGTGGCGACCTCGCCGTCGGCGCTGACCCGCGCGATCGCGTCGGCGCCCCACAGGCTCGCCCACACCCCGTCAGAGACATCGGCGACCACCGCGTGCGGCTTGCCCGGCAGATCCAGCTCCTGGATGGCGTCGTTCAGCGGGATGCGGCCCAGCTTGTCCGCTCCGATTGCGGTGAACCACACCGCATCATCGTGGGTCGCGCAGATGCCGACGGGCCCTGCCGAGGGTGTCGGCGTGGGCCGCGTCGAGAGCTTGCCGGCGACCGTCACTCGGCCGATCGCGGATTTCTGATTCAGCGTGAACCACAGCGCGCCGTCACCACCTGCGGTGATCATCGACGGCATCCCGCCGGGCGCGGCTACCACCTCGACCGTGCCGTCGGCGTCCACGCGGCCGACGGTCCCCGCGTCCATCGCGGTGAACCACACCGCATCGTCGGGCCCGACGGTGATGCCGAACGGTGCACTGCCCGTGTCCAATTCGACGAACGACAGAGCTCCGTCACCGGTGATCCGGCCCAGCCGGTCCGTGCCCGAGCACGTGAACCACACGGCTCCGTCGGGTCCCGCGCAGATCTGCATCGGCCGGCTGTCGGTACCGACGTCGAACCGCCGCACCTCGCCCCGGGCATCGATCCGGGCCACCGCACCCGCTGACACCAACGTCACCCACATCGCGCCATCCGGGCCGGCCGCCAGCGCGTACGGTCCGCCATCGACCGCAACAGTCAGTGCGCTCACGCCAGCGTGACCAGCCCGAGCTCGTTGTCGGCGGCCAGTAATGCGTTGTGCGGCAACACTCGAACGGTGTATCCGACGGGCCCCGCCACCGGCAGCGGGATGGTCGCCGAGAACACCTCGACGCCGCCCTCACCAGAACCCGTGTGCGCCATCGGCACGGTCACCGGCTCCACCAACTGGTCACCGGCGTCGACACGACCCAGAACCGCTTGCACCACAACCTCATCGGTGCGCAACCCGGCCAACTGGACGGTGGCGGTCAACGACAACTCGGAACCCAGCAGAGGCGTATCCGGCAGACCGTAGCTGTCCACCTCGGTGATCTGAATCTTCGGCCAGGCCTCGGTCACCCGCTGGCGATAGGCCGCCAGCGAGCGGGCCGCGCCGAACGGCACACCGTCGATCGGCTCTACGGTTCGCCGGAACGACTGTGCCGCAGGGCCGTAGTACTTCTCGGTGTAGTCGCGCACCATGCGCGACGCCAGCACCTTCGGTCCCAGCGACTGCAGCGTGTGCCGCACCATCTCGACCCACCGCGTCGGGACGCCGTGCTCATTGCGCTCGTAGAACTTCGGCGCCACCGAGTTCTGCATCAGGTCGTACAGCGCCGCGGCCTCCAGGTCGTCGCGACGAGCCTCATCGGTGACGCCGTCGGCAGTCGGGATTTCCCAACCGTTTTCGCCGTCATACCACTCATCCCACCAGCCGTCACGAATCGACAGGTTCAGCCCGCCGTTGAGCGCACTCTTCATGCCCGACGTGCCACACGCCTCCAACGGACGCAGCGGGTTGTTGAGCCACACATCACAACCCCAGTACAGCAGCCGTGCCATCGACATGTCGTAGTCGGGCAGGAAGGCGATCCGGTGCCGCACCTCGGGCCGGTCCGCGAACTTCACCACCTGCTGGATCAGCGCCTTGCCGCCGTCGTCGGCCGGATGCGACTTACCGGCGACGATCAACTGCACCGGCCGCTGCTCATCGAGCAGCAGCAGTTCCAGCCGCTCCGGATCACGCAACATCAACGTCAGCCGCTTGTAGGTCGGCACCCGGCGGGCGAAGCCGATGGTCAGGACCGAAGGATCGAAAGCCTTTGCGATCCAGCCCAGTTCGGCCTCGGTGGCACCGCGTTCGAGCCATGACCGCCGCAGCCGGGCCCGCACATCGGCGATGAGCAACTCGCGCAACTGGGACCGGATCCACCACAGGTGACCGGGATCGACGTCGTGCAACCGCTGCCACAGCTGGGGCTCCCCGGCGGCCTGGTCGACGGCCGTCATGCCCTCTACGCCGACCAACTCGCGGCCCAGCTCGAGCCATTGCGGCGCGGCCCAGGTGGGCGCGTGCACGCCGTTGGTGATGGAGCCGATCGGTACCTCGGCCTGGTCAAAGCCGGGCCACAGTTCGTTGAACATGCCGCGGCTGACCCGGCCGTGCAGCAGCGAGACCCCGTTGGCCCGCTGGGCGAGCCGTAAGCCCATGTGCGCCATGTTGAATTTGTCCGGGTCGTCCTCGGCGCCGAACGCGACCACCCGGTACAACGGCACCTCGGGCAGCAGCGGCGAAGCGACGGTGTCGTCGAAATAGCGTCGGACCATCTCCACCGGGAACCGGTCGATACCGGCCGGCACCGGGGTGTGCGTGGTGAACACCGTCGACGACCGGACCACCGCCAGCGCGGTCTCGAAATCCAGCCCCGACCCGCTGATGTATTCCCGAATGCGTTCCACGCCAAGGAAACCCGCGTGGCCTTCGTTCATGTGGTAGACCTCGGGCGCCTCGATGCCCTCGATCTCGGTGAACGCCCGGATCGCGCGGATGCCGCCGATGCCGGCGAGCAGCTCCTGCTTGATCCGGTGTTCCTGGTCGCCGCCGTACAGGCGGTCGGTCACCGAACGGAGCTCGTGCTCGTTCTCCGGGATGTCGGAATCGAGCAGCAGCAACGGAACTCGCCCGACCTGCGCGACCCACACGCGGGCCCGCAGCACCTGTGATTCCGGCAGGTTCAGCGACACCAGCACCGGCTGGCCGTCGGCCCCGGTCAGCAGCCGCAGCGGCAGGCCCTGCGGATCGAACGACGGGTAGTTCTCGTTCTGCCAGCCGTCGGCCGTCAGTGACTGCTTGAAGTAACCGGACCGGTAGTACAGCCCCACCGCGATCAGCGGCAGGCCGAGATCCGACGCCGACTTGAGGTGGTCGCCGGCGAGGATGCCCAGACCGCCCGAGTAGTTCGGCAGCACCTCGGCCACGCCGAACTCCATGGAGAAGTACGCGATGCCCTTCGGCATCGCGGGGCCGCCGTCCTCAGCGAGGTCGGCCTGCTCCTGGTACCACAGCGGCCGGGTCAGATAGCTGTCCAGATCCGCGGCCCGGTGGTTCACCCGGCCGACGAAGTCGTCGTCTGCCGCCAGTTCGTCCAGACGCGCGGGACTGACCGCCCCCAGCAACGCCACCGGGTCGGCGCCGACCTGTTCCCACAGCACCGGATCGATCTCCGCGAACAGCTCCTGAGTCGGCGTGTGCCAGGACCAGCGCAGGTTGATGGACAGGCGCTCCAGGGCGGCGAGACGTTCGGGCAGGTGGGCACGGACGGTGAACCGGCGAAGGGCTTTCACACGAGCCAACCTTACTGACATTTTTTCCACGTGCAGGGTCAGTTCGGTGACAGCCCAACTGCCCATCCAACTGGTCACTGCCCTTCAAGTGTCACGGACTACTACGGTGGGTATGGGTAATCCCGTAGTCCCGGGTAAGGAGTGATTTGGTGGCCGGTCGGATCGAGATCGACGACGTCGCACCAGTGGTGTCCGCAGGCCGATACCCCGCCAAGGCCGTGGTCGGCGAAGTGGTTCCGATCAGCGCGACCGTGTGGCGCGAAGGCCACGACGCTGTCGCCGCAACGCTGGTGGTGCGCTACCACGGCCCCCTCTACCCGCAGCTCGCCGAGACCCCGCCGGGTGCGACGCCGACGCCCGCCCCGCCGCGGGCCAAGGTCAAGCCGACCCGGCTGCCCATGGCCCCGGGCTTCACGCCCGACGTCTTCCACGGTCAGTTCACGCCGGACAGCGTCGGGCTGTGGACGTACCGCGTCGACGGCTGGGGCGACCCCATCGCGACCTGGCGGCACGCCATCACCGCCAAACTCGACGCCGGCCAGAGCGAGGCCGAGCTGTCGAACGACCTGTTGGTCGGCGCGGGCCTGCTGGAGCGCGCCGCCACGGCCGTCCCCCAGGACGACCGCGCCCCGCTGCTCGCCGCCGCGCGGCGGCTCCGGGAACCGGGCGACCCGTACATCCGTGCCGGCGCGGCGCTGGCGCCGGACGTGACAGACCTGCTGCGCAAGTACCCGTTGCGCGAATTGGTCACGCGCGGAGAGCAATACGGCATCTGGGTCGACAGGCCCCGGGCCCGGTTCAGCGCCTGGTACGAGCTCTTCCCCCGGTCCACCGGCGGCTGGGATGCCGACGGCAGGCCGGTGCACGGCACGTTCTCCACAACCGCGAAGGCCATCCCGCGCGTTGCCGCAATGGGTTTCGACGTCCTGTACCTGCCCCCGGTCCACCCGATCGGCAAGGTGCACCGCAAGGGCCCGAACAACAACGTGACCGCCGCGCCCGGCGACGTCGGCTCCCCGTGGGCCATCGGCAGTGACGAGGGCGGGCACGACGCGGTGCACCCGGACCTTGGCACCATCGACGAGTTCGACGACATGGTCGCCGCGGCCCGCGAAAACGGGCTCGAGGTGGCGCTCGACCTGGCGCTGCAATGCGCGCCGGATCACCCGTGGGCCAAGGACCATCCCGAGTGGTTCACCGTGTTGCCCGACGGCACCATCGCGTACGCCGAGAATCCGCCGAAGAAGTACCAGGACATCTATCCGCTGAACTTCGACAACGACCCGGCGGGCCTCTATGACGAGGTGCTGCGCGTCGTCAAGTTCTGGATGTCGCACGGCGTCAAGATCTTCCGGGTCGACAACCCGCACACCAAGCCCGCGAACTTCTGGGCCTGGCTCATCGGCCAGGCCAAGAACATCGATCCGGACGTACTGTTCCTGTCGGAGGCATTCACCCGCCCGGCGCGGCTCTACGGACTCGCGAAACTGGGCTTCACGCAGTCGTATACGTACTTCACATGGCGCACCGCCAAGTGGGAGATCACCGAGTTCGGCCAGGAGATCGCCAAGTACGCCGACTTCTACCGGCCCAACCTGTTCGTCAACACCCCCGACATCCTGCATGCCAGCCTGCAGCATGGCGGCCCGGGGATGTTCGCGATCCGCGCGGTGCTGGCGGCCACGCTGAGTTCGTCGTGGGGCGTCTACTCCGGCTACGAACTGTTCGAGCACCAGGCCGTGCGCGAGGGCAGCGAGGAGTACCTGGACTCCGAGAAGTACCAGCTGCGGCCACGGGACTTCGAGGCGGCGCTCGCCGGCGGTCGGTCCCTGGAGCCGCTGCTGACGCGGCTCAACGAGATTCGGCGCGTGCATCCGGCACTGAGCCAATTACGGACCATCAAGTTCCATCACGTCGACAACGATGCGTTGTTGGCATACAGCAAGTTCGACCCCGTTACCGGCGACACCGTCCTCGTTGTGCTGACGCTGAACCCATTCGGCCCGGAGCAGGCAACGCTCTGGCTGGACATGGGTGCCCTCGGCATGGAGGACCACGACCGGTTCTGGGTACGAGACGAGATCACCGGTGAGGAATATCAATGGGGCGCAGCAAATTACGTGCGACTAGACCCGAGCAAAGCGGTAGCGCACATACTGAACATGCCGCAAATCCCGTACGACAAGCGGCTGACTCTCCTGCGGAGACAACCGTGACGAGCCAGCTCCGACCACCCGCCGCCGACGTGGCCCGGCTGCTGGCCGGCGAGCACCACGATCCGCATTCCATCCTGGGCGCGCACGAGTACGGCAAGAGCACGGTCATCCGGGCGCTGCGGCCGCACGCTCTCGGGGTCACGGCGCTGATCGGCAAGAAGCGGTACCCGATGGAAGCCATCGAGGGCGGCCTGTTCGCGGTCGAAGTGCCGTTCGACAACCTGGCCGACTACCGGTTCGAGGTCGAGTACTCCGGCGACGTCGTGCACACGACGGCCGACCCGTACCGCTTCCTGCCGACGCTCGGCGACATGGACCTGCACCTGCTGGCCGAGGGCCGGCACGAGCGGCTGTGGGAAATCCTTGGCGCACAGCCTCGTTCGTTCAAGACACCCGACGGCGTGGTGGAGGGCTTCTCGTTCGCGGTGTGGGCGCCGAACGCCAAGGGCGTCAACCTGATCGGCGACTTCAATCATTGGGACGGCAGCGAGGCCCCGATGCGGGCACTCGGCTCCTCCGGGGTGTGGGAACTGTTCTGGCCCGGATTCGAAGTCGGCAGCCTCTACAAGTTCCGGATCCACGGCGGCAACGGCGCCGTCAGTGATCGCGCCGACCCGATGGCCTTCAGCACCGAGGTGCCGCCGCTCACCGCATCGAAAACCTTTGTCAGCTCCCATGTCTGGCAGGACGACGCCTGGATGGCCGCCCGGGCCGAGCTCAATCCGATCTTCGAGCCCATGAGCACCTACGAGGTGCACCTGATGTCCTGGCGGCCGGGGCTGAGCTACCGCGAACTGGCCGTCGAGCTCACCGAATACGTGGTGGCGCAGGGCTTCACACACGTCGAGCTGCTCCCCGTGGCCGAGCACCCGTTCGGCGGGTCCTGGGGATATCAGGTGACGTCGTACTACGCGCCGACGTCACGGCTCGGCACTCCCGACGACTTCCGCTATCTGGTCGACACGCTGCACCAGGCCGGCATCGGCGTCATCGTCGACTGGGTGCCGGCGCACTTCCCCAAGGACTCGTGGGCGCTGGGCCGTTTCGACGGCACGCCGCTGTACGAACACGCCGACCCCCGCCGTGGCGAGCAACTCGACTGGGGCACCTACGTTTTCGACTTCGGCCGCAACGAAGTCCGCAACTTCCTGGTCGCCAACGCGCTGTACTGGCTCGAGGAGTTCCACGTCGACGGTCTCCGCGTCGACGCCGTCGCCTCCATGCTGTACCTGGACTACTCGCGCCCCGAAGGTGGTTGGACTCCCAACATCTACGGCGGCCGGGAGAACCTGGAGGCGGTGCAGTTCCTGCAGGAGATGAACGCCACCGTCCACAAGCTGGTTCCCGGCATCGTCACCATCGCCGAGGAATCCACCTCGTGGCCCGGCGTCACCCGCCCGACAAACCTTGGCGGCCTTGGCTTCTCGATGAAGTGGAACATGGGGTGGATGAACGACACCCTGGACTACATCAGCCACGACCCGGTGCACCGCAGCTACCACCACCACGAGATGACGTTCTCGATGCTGTACGCCTACAGCGAGCACTACGTCCTACCGGTCAGCCACGACGAAGTCGTGCACGGCAAGGGCACACTGTGGACCCGGATGCCCGGCGGCGACCACGCCAAGGCGGCCGGCCTCCGTCAGCTGCTGGCCTACCAGTGGGCGCACCCGGGCAAGCAATTGCTGTTCATGGGACAGGAATTCGGCCAGCGCGCCGAATGGTCCGAGGAACGCGGGCTCGACTGGTTCCAGCTCGGCGAGCACAGCTTCTCCACCGGCGTGCAGCAGCTGGTGCGGGACATCAACGGCATCTACCGGGACAACCGCGCGCTGTGGTCCCGCGACAGCAGCCCCGAGGGCTACTCCTGGATCGATGCCAACGACTCCAACAGCAACGTGCTGAGCTTCCTGCGGTTCGGTGACGACGGGTCGGCGATCGCCTGCGTCTTCAACTTCTCCGGCAGCGAGCACTCGCAGTACCGGCTGGGCCTGCCGCACGCCGGGACGTGGCAGGAGCTGCTGAACACCGACGCGACCGTCTATCACGGCGCCGGCGCGGGCAACATGGGCGCGGTCGAGGCCACCGACGAACCTTGGCACGGCCGTCCCGCCTCCGCCGTCCTGGTCCTCCCGCCACTGTCGGCGCTCTGGCTCAAACCTGCCTGAGTTCCCTCCGTGAGGAGACGTAAAACTGTCGATTTGTGGGTGAAATCGACAGTTTTACGTCTGCTCGCGAGACTAGGTGCGCAGCCCGTCAAGCAGGCGACGCACCGCGGCACCGATGTCGCGGCGCGCGCGAACGGGATCAGGCGCGCCCGCGATCGCGGCCACGGCCTGGTTGCTGAGTCCCATCAGCAGCAGGGCCAGCGGTGAAATCGGCTGCGGCGCAAGCACACCCTGTTCCAGCAGGCTGACGAGACCGGCCTCGATATTGGCCAGGGTGTACCGCGCGTTGCGCTCCTGCCACTTCTGCCAGCCGAGCACCGCGGGCGCGTCGACCACGCGGATGCGCTGCAGCGGCGCATCGACCGCGGTGTCCAGCACGGCATCCCAGCCGGCGAGGAACACCGACCACGCGTCCTCGCCGCGGTCGGCCGCCGCCGCGGCAGCGGCCCGAACCCGCCCGCTCACCACCTGATCGGCACGGTCGAAGACCTCTTCGAAGAGCGCTTCCTTGTCCGCGAAATGGTGATAGAGCGAGCCACGGGTGACGCCGCTACGGCGGACGATCTCCTCGGTACCGGTCTGGTGGTAGCCCTGTTCGCCGAACAACTCGGTCGCGACTGCGACGAGCCGCTCCCGCGAATCCCCCTTGACGGTGACCATACAGGTTGTATGGTAGCAGCATACAACCTGTATGGAGGTCGCGATGACGACACTCGACACCCAAGTCCCGACCAGCCTCGGAGATCTGCACGTACATCGCACCGGGACAGGGCCTGCCGCCGTCTTGTGGCACAGCCTCTGGGTGGACTCACGCAGCTGGGGTCCGCTCGTCGACACCCTCGCCGCCCAGCGACAGGTGGTGACCATCGACGGACCCGGATACGGCACGAGCAGCCCCATCCGCCGGGATTTCACCCTCGACGAATGTGCAAGTGCCGCAGGCGAAGTGATCGACGCACTCGGTTTCGATACCGTCGACTGGATCGGCAACGCCTGGGGCGGACACGTCGGCATCACGCTGGCCGCGACCCAACCGCACCGGCTGCGCAGCCTGACCACCATCGCCGCCCCGCTGCGGCCCGTCAGCCGACGTCAGCGCTGGACCCAGACGTACCCGCTCGCCGTCGCCTACCGGCTGCTCGGACCCGATCCCCTGCTGACCAGGATTCTGTTCGACGTGCTTCTCGGTGGCGCCGACACCACGCGCACCGATCAGGCGGCCGAGCTCGAAGCCGCGTTCCGCGCAATGGACCGCGAATCAGTAAGGCGCACAATCCAATACATGCACAGCTGGCATGCGCTGACCGAGCAGATCACCGCCGTCACCGTCCCGACGCTGCTGATGACCGGCGATCTCGGCGACCAGCACTGGAGCCCCGCCCACGCCCGCGCCACGGCCGCCACCATGCCCGACGCACGCGTCGTCGCACTCACCGGCGCCGGACACGTCGGCCCGCTGTTGGTCGACACCGACCTGATCGCTCAAGCCGTCACCGACTTCTGGGCCTCTGTGCCGGCTCAGTGATGCCTAGTAGAGCGCGTTGGCGAGATTGCGCCGGCCCGCGATGACCTCGGGGTCGGCCGGGTCGAACAGGTCGAACAACTCGATGAGCCGGGTCCGCACGCGGGTGCGGTCGTCGCCCGAGGTCTTCTTGATGAGTGCGATGAGCCGATTGAACGCGCCGTCGACGTCACGCTGGAAGAGCTGCACGTCGGCGGCGGCGAAAGCCAGGTCGATGTCGTCGGGCGAGGCATCGGCGAGACGCACGGCCTCCGGCCGCTGCGCGGACGCACGCTGCAGGAAGGCGATCTGCTGCACGGCGCCCTTGGCCTCGACGTGGTTCGGGTCGGCATCGAGGATCGCCTGGTACGCAGCCAGGGCGCCGTCGAAATCGCCGCTGTCGAGGAACTCGCGGGCCTGTGCGAGTGCGGGGTCGACCTGCTCGTCCTCGCCCTCGCCGCCGCCACCGAGCTTGCCGGCCGTCGCCTGCAGCAGCGAGTCCACCCAGCGCCGCAGCTGGTCGGCCGGCTGGCCACCCTCGAAGCTCGTGATCGGCTGGCCGCCGGCGAGCGCGACGACCGTCGGGACGCCCTGGATGCCGAACATCTGGGCAATGCGCGGAGAGGTGTCGACGTTCACGGTGCCGAACGACCACTTGCCGCCATCCTCGGCGGCCAGCGCGGACAGGGTCTGCCCCAGCTGGACGCTCGAGTCGCTGCGCGGCGACCACAGCAGCACGACGACCGGTACCTCACCGGAGCGGATCAGCACCTCGGCTTCGAGATTGGCCTCGGTGATCTCGATACCACCGGGTGCGCCACCGGCACCGGCAGCACCTTCAGCGGGACGGTTTTTGAGCGCGGAGAGGTCCACCGCGCCAGCCAGCGCGGGACCGATAGGACGCGGACGAGTCACGCTCTCCAGTTTGTCACGCGACGGCCGACGTCTCCGGTTCGGCCTCTGCGGCAGCGGCACCGACTGCCAACGCCCCGTTGCGCTCGGCCCAGCGCAGGAAGACCACACTGGCCAGCGGCACGATGCTGGACACCGCCGCAGCCACCCACGTCACGAGCGACCAGCGCGCGGCCCAGCCGACCACCAGCCCGGTGGCCACGAACGCCAGGAACACCACGCCGTGGACCATGCCGAAGATCTGCACGCCGATCTCGGTGCGTGGCGTACCGAGGTACTTGAAGTACATGCCGGTCAGCAGCCCGACCCAGCTGACGGCCTCGGCCAGAGCGATCAAACGAAACCAGCCCGCCACCCGGGGCACAACAGCGTTCATGGCGCCATTGTGCCCGAGTGACGGGCTGACTACTACGAGGCGTAGTTCACACCTCGCGGGAAACTACGGACGACGCAGGATCAGGGCGTCACCCTGGCCACCGGCGCCGCACAGCGCGGCGACGGCGTAGCCCGAACCCTTGCGGGCCAGCTCCAGCGCCGCGTGCAGCGTGATACGGGCACCGGACATGCCGATCGGGTGACCGATGGCGATGGCGCCACCGTTGACGTTGACCTTGGCGCCGTCGACGCCCAGCTCCTTGGTCGAGGCCAGCGACACCGCCGCGAAGGCCTCGTTGATCTCGATGACGTCGAGCTGGTCGACGGTGATGCCCTCGCGCTCGACGGCCTTCTTGATGGCGTTGGCCGGCTGGCTCTGCAGCGTCGAGTCCGGGCCGGCGACGACGCCGTGCGCGCCGATCTCACACAGCCAGGTCAGGCCGAGCGACTCGGCCTTCTCCTTGCTCATGACCACGACGGCGCAGGCGCCGTCGGAGATCTGCGACGACGAGCCCGCGGTGATGGTGCCGTCCTTGCGGAACGCCGGCTTCAGGCCACCGAGCGACTCGGCGGTGGTGTTGCCGCGGATGCCCTCGTCCTCGGCGAACTCGATCGGGTCGCCCTTGCGCTGCGGAATCGACACCGGAACCACCTCGTCGGCAAAGACGCCGTCCTTCCACGCGGCCGCGGCCTTCTGGTGCGACTGCGCGGCGAACTCGTCCTGCTCGGCACGGGTGAACTTGTCCTGATCGTTGCGCTGCTCGGTCAGGGCGCCCATCGGCTGGTCGGTGAACACGTCGTGCAGGCCGTCGTACGCCAGGTGATCCAGCGCGGTGACGTTGCCGTACTTGTAGCCCTCACGGCTCTTCGGCAGCAGGTGCGGGGCCTGGCTCATGGACTCCTGGCCACCGGCCACCACGACCTCGAACTCCCCGGCGCGAATCAGCTGGTCAGCGAGCGCGATCGCATCGATGCCCGACAGGCACATCTTGTTGATGGACAGCGACGGCACGTCCCACGGGATGCCGCCGCCGACGGCCGCCTGGCGGGCCGGCATCTGCCCGGCACCGGCGGTCAGGACCTGGCCCATGATCACGTAATCGACCAGCGAGGCGTCGACGCCGGCCTTCTCGAGCGCGCCCTTGATCGCGATGGCACCCAGGTCGCTACCCGAGAAGTCCTTCAGCGAACCCATCAGTTTGCCAACTGGAGTGCGGGCTCCAGCAACAATTACCGAGGTCGTCATTTCCATCCTCCAACAAATCTGTAACGGCTAATGTGGCCGATCCCACAGGCGCAAATTCGGTCGTATCAGGTTACCTTTACGTTATGACCACCGAACACGTCGATGCCCGTCCGGCGCTGGCCAGCGCCCTCGTGACCGCTATTGATCACGTCGGGATCGCCGTGCCGGATCTGGACGTCGCCATCCGGTGGTACCACGACCACCTCGGCATGATCGTCCTGCACGAAGAGGTCAACGAGGACCAGGGCGTCCGTGAGGCCATGCTCTCCGTCCGTGGCGCGCCCGTCGGCAGCGCACAGATTCAGCTGCTGGCCCCGCTCGACGAGAAGTCGACCATCGCCAAGTTCATCGACACCCGCGGCCCCGGCCTGCAGCAGCTGGCCTACCGGACCAGCGACATCGACGCCCTGTCCGAGCGTCTGCGCGCCGACGGCGTCCGCCTGCTGTACGAAGCCCCGCGCCGCGGCACCGCCGACTCGCGCATCAACTTCATCCACCCGAAGGATGCCGGCGGCGTGCTGATCGAACTGGTCGAGCCGGCCAAGGATGCCGAGCACTGAGCTCGAGCTAGGACCACCTTCGCGTCGGTCCCCGGTTGCCCCGGTTCGCCCAGCACGGCGTGTGCCAATGCCGGCGGTCTTCGGCGTCGTCGACCCGCAGCACGACCACATGCGCTGTGCCCGGGCGGATTTCGTGATCGCATCCCGGGCACCGATAGGTCTTGACCGCGCGGGAACCGGCGACGGCCCGCACCTCGTAGTCATACCCGTCGGGCCCGGTCTCCACCCGGCGCGACGACAGCCCGAGCAGTGGCGGCGGATCGCGCCGAGGCCGCTCCGGACGTCGCCGAGGCATCAGAACAACCGGAACTCGTCGTTGTCCATGCCGCGCATCTTGTCGTAGTCCAAAGTGACGCAACGGATTCCACGGTCCGTGGCGAGTGTGCGCGCCTGCGGCTTGATCTGCTGAGCGGCGAACACCCCGGCCACCGGCGCCAGCACGCTGTCCCGGTTGAGCAGATCCAGGTACCGCGTCAGCTGCTCGACGCCGTCGATCTCACCACGCCGTTTGATCTCCACCGCGACCGACGCACCGGTCTCGTCGCGGCACAACAGGTCGACCGGACCGATCGGCGTCGGATATTCGCGGCGCACCAACGTGTAGCCGACACCCAGCAGCTCGACATGCTCGGCGAGCAGCTCCTGCAGGTGCGCCTCCACACCGTCCTTCACCAGGCCGGGATCGACCCCGAGCTCATGGCTGGAGTCGTGCTCGATGTCCTCGACCGTGATCCGTAGCTGCTCACCGGCCTTGTTCTCGACGACCCAGACCAGAGCCGAAACGCCGTCCACCGGCGCCTCCTCGACGGTCCAGCACGGCGGCGTCATCCAGTTCAGCGGCTTGTAGGCGCGGTCGTCGGCGTGCACGCTCACCGATCCGTCCGCCTTGAACAACAGGAGGCGACGGGCCGACGGCAGATGTGCGGTCAAACGTCCGACGTAGTCAACGGTGCACTGGGCGATCACGAGACGCACCCGAACCACCTTAGGGGTATTGAATCCCGGTCCGGACCCGCCCCACGAACTAGGCTGACGGCCAATGACTGCGGACCAGACCGGGACGACGCGCCTGGCACGGATACGGGAAGCCATCACCCCGCGTAGCAGCCTGCAGGCCACACCCGAATACGGATCGTGGATTCTGGGCCGCGTTTCCGAGACCCAGCGCCGGCGACGCATCCGCATCCAACTCATCCTGACCACCTTCGTGATCGTCGCGAACATGATCGGCGTCGGCGTCTCGATCCTCATCGAGACGGTGCTGTTCCCGACCCCCAACGTCTTCCGGGCCGATGTCTGGTGGATCACCACCATCGTGGCGCCCGCGTACATCGTGTTCGCCTTCCTCGTGGGCGTGGTGTGGGCGACCAACAGGGTGATCCAGAGCGTGCGCTGGGCCATCGAAGAACGCACGCCGACGGTCGAGGACCAGCGCAACACCTTCCGCGCCCCGGGCCAGCTGACGCGCGTGCTGCTCTCCCTGTGGGGCGCCGGCGCCGTACTGCTGACGACGCTCTACGCGATGCATGACACCCAGTTCATCCCCAAACTGCTGCTGGGCGTCACGTTCCCCGGCATCGTCGTATCCACCAGCTGCAACCTGTACACCGAGTTCGCGCTGCGCCCCGTTGCCGCCGACGCCCTGCAGGCCGGCCGGCCGCCGTCGCGGCTGTCACCGGGCATCATGGGCCGGACCATGGTCGTCTGGGCGTTCGGTTCCGGCGTGCCGATGCTGGGCGTGCTGCTGGCCGCGGTGTTCGCCTTGACCCAAAGCACGCTCACGCCAACCCAATTCGCGTTCGCCGTCCTGGTGCTCGCGGTGTTCGCGTTGGTCTTCGGCGCCTTGCTGATGTGGATCGTGGCCTGGCTGACGGCCAGCCCGATCCGCATTGTGCGACAGGCACTCAGCCGAGTCGAGCAGGGCGACCTGACCACGGATCTGGTCGTCTTCGACGGCACCGAACTGGGCCAGCTGCAACGCGGATTCAACTCGATGGTGCACGGGCTCCGCGAACGCGAACGCGTACGCGACCTGTTCGGCCGGCACGTCGGACGTGAGGTCGCGGCGCTCGCCGAACAGGAGAAGCCGCAACTCGGCGGCGAAGAGCGGCACGCCGCGGTGATCTTCGTCGACGTCATCGGCTCCACCCAGCTGGTGACCAGCCGCCCGGCCGTCGAGGTCGTCGACCTCCTGAACCGCTTCTTCGCCGTCATCGTCGACGAGGTGGACCGGCACCACGGGTTCGTCAACAAGTTCGAGGGCGACGCGGTGCTGGCGGTGTTCGGCGCGCCGGTATCGCTGCAGTGCACCGAGGGTGACGCGCTCGCCGCCGCCCGGGCCATCGCGTCACGCCTGCGCGACGAAGTGCCCGAACTGCAGGCCGGCCTCGGGGTCGCGGCCGGCACCGTGGTGGCCGGCAACGTCGGGGCCAAGGAGCGGTTCGAGTACACGGTCATCGGTGAACCGGTCAACGAGGCGGCCCGCCTGTGCGAGCTCGCCAAGTCGGTACCGGGGCAGCTGGCGGCCGCCGCGGACATGCTCGACGCGGTCAGCGAATCCGAAAGAGCGCACTGGGCATTGGGCGACACCGTGACGCTGCGTGGCCTGTCCGAACCGACGCAGTTGGCGATCCTGGCCTGAAATTCACATCTGCTTCACACAGATCCGGAGGATCATGGTGAGCATGAAGCGATATCCCGTCATGGCTGCAGCTGTCGGTGCGCTCGCCGTGGCGTTCGCGCTCGCTCCGCAGGCGGCGGCCGATCCCACCCTCGACACCGGGGGCTCGGCGGCCGACGTCATCAACAACCTCCAGGCCGAGGGCTACCTCGTACAGATCAACTGGACCAACGGTTTCGACGTCAAACCGCTCAACATCTGCTGGGTCACCGACGTGAACAACCCGGGCAACTTCAAGCCGGGCGGCCCGGTGGCCGCGACCGTCTACGTCGACGTGCAGTGCCCGAACCACGAGTGGTGAATCACACCTGCGGGTAAGGCGCGAAGCGCTTGTCGTAGCCGGCCTTCCGCTCATCCAGTGCCGCTTGCCGTTGCGCCGCAGTGACATACACCGTCCCGGCCGGCAGCACGCTACCGAGATCACTGAGCGCCACCACCTGCGAACTCACCTTCGGCAGGTTGGTACCCGTGGTGTCGATGTCCTGAAAGCGGATCGAGATGGTCCCCTGGTTGAGGCCACCGGTGGACACCCAGTTCGCCACACCGGGATCGGTCGGCGACACCACGATGGTGTAGCTGCCGTCCGCATTGGCCACCGACTGCGCGATGTTCAGGCTGGTCTGCTGATCCCAGTAGTTCTTGGTGATGGTCCAGTCGTTGGTCACCGGGACCACGAAGTAGCCGGCGTCGCCGGGCTTGATGGTCAGCACCAGCGCCTGGTCGTCGGCCAGTTGGAAGTATCCCGGGCTCTGCACCTGGGTCGACAGGAACGTCGCGTTGCTCTCGGGATCGGTGAAGACGTTGGGCGGCTTCGTCTTTCCCGACGAATCCTTCGTCGCCACATCCATGTACTGCGGTTCCATCCGCAACCCGAGCGCCAGGATCACCGACGCCTCCAAACCCTGCAGGAACCGCGGCATCACCGGAAGCGGCGGGACCAGCGAGACCAGGTTGGTCAGGAACGGGTTGCCGGAGACAGCCGGGCCCAGACCGGGAATGTCGAAGCCGCCGATCTGCGCGAACAGACTGTTGCGCGGGCCGCTGACCCGTTCGATGGACAAGCTCATCGGATCCTGGGTGTTCCAGTCCGACAGGGTGTTCCGCGCGACGATCAAGGTCGTGTCGGTCGGAATCTGCAGATGGTTGGTCTGGCCCGGCTCGGCCGGACGCGAACTCACCGTCACGGTGAAGCTACCGTCCGGGTTGATCTGCATGTCCTTGGCGTTGAGTACCGCGGCCGTCTTGCCGCCGAGGCCCGTCAGCACGCTGAAGGTCGTCTCCGCCGGGCGCCCCCCCGGGCCGAACTTCCCGCTGATCACGTACGTGGACGTCGAATTGACCGCCATCATCCGGTAGATGGTGTCCGGGTTGTCGTACAGGATACGCGTGCCGGTGATCGCCTGGCCGAACCAATCATGCGGCGGCATAACCATTTCCAGCACCGTCGGCCGCATCGGGTTGAGCAGCTGGTACTCCATGGCGGCCTGCTGGGCGTATTCGTCCACCGCCTGGTTCAGCTGGTCCAGGTTCTCCTGGTCCGGTCCGCCCACTTGGGAGTACTGCTGCTTGGCGTTCAGCTGGAACGCAAACTTGATGATCGCCTTCATGATCTGCATCGGCACCGTCTTCACGATGGCGGTGGCTTTCCGCTCGGCGGCCAACTGCTGCGACGTGCCGAGCACCGTGGGCACGCTCTGCAGCGACGACGGCGCGGCCGCCAATGCCGTTGTCGCGGAGGTGGATGCCGTCTCGCGGCGGGTGACGCCGAGCAGCGCGGACAACGCGGCGTTCTGCAGTGGCGCGACGGGGTTCCCGGACGCGTTCGCCGCCCCGTTGAGGCCCACGGCCGAGAGCGCGTGCGACACCGCCGCTCTCGCCGCTGCGACGGGCGCACCCAGTGCCGCCACCGGCGCGACCGCGTGCAGGCGCGGCACAGAGCTCACGGGCGCGTCCGCCTTGGCCGTCGCGGCCACCTGCGGCTTCGTCGGCTTCTGAGCCGAGGTCACGACCGGCGTCCTGGTGACCTTTTTGGTCGCGGGTTTCGCGTCGGGCTCAGATGTCTTGCCGGTGTCGGTCGCATCCTTCGCAGCCGACGGCTTTTCCACATCCGCCTGCGCCGCGGGCCGCTTCGACGACTTCTTACCCGGATTCACGATGCCAGGACGCTTGGTGCCCTTGTCCTTCTTCGGCTTGCTCGTGTCGGTCTTGTCTCCGTCGCTCTTGGCCGGACTCTCGCTCTTGGCATGAGTGTCCGACGGCGCCCCCGCGGCGTCACTCGGAGCGGCGAAGGCGATGCCAGGGCTGCTCGCCACTGCCGCGCCGATCCCCAGGGCGACCGCCAAGGCGCCAACGCGGCCCACGAATCTGGCTGCGCCAGTTGACAACTCATCACGACTGTTGATCGACATGCAACTCCCCTGAACCCCGAGACCCCGACTAGAACGCGTTCCAGTTATAACAGGGCGGAACTCGCACGTCAGCCATTTACGAGACAAATGATTAAATATGTCTCGCCAGCCACGTTGATGTCGATTTTCCGCTAGTACTCGAGTCTGCCGCATGACATTGTCGAAGACATGTACGACGACTTCGACCGCTGCTACCGGGCAGTCCAATCCAAGGACGCGCGGTTCGACGGTTGGTTCGTCACGGCCGTCCTCACCACGGGTATCTATTGCCGCCCCAGTTGCCCTGTCCGGCCGCCGTTCGCCCGCAACGTCCGCTTCTACCCGACCGCCGCGGCAGCGCAGCGGGCCGGCTTCCGGGCCTGCAAGCGCTGTCGACCCGACGCATCACCGGGGTCACCGGAGTGGAACATCCGCACCGACGTCGTCGCCCGCGCCATGCGACTGATCACCGACGGCACCGTCGATCGCGAGGGCGTCACCGGACTGGCCGCCAGACTCGGCTACACCACTCGACAACTCGAGCGCCTGCTCCAGGCCGAGGTCGGCGCGAACCCGTTGGCGCTCGCCCGCGCCCAACGGAGCCAGACCGCGCGGGTACTCATCGAGACCACGAAACTGCCCTTCGGTGACGTCGCGTTCGCCGCGGGATTCTCCAGCATCCGCCAGTTCAACGACACCATTCGCGAAGTCTGCGCACTGACGCCGACCGAACTCCGGCAACGGGCCCAAGCGCGCTTCGAACCCAACGAAACCCCCGGCACGGGAACACTTTCCGTCCGGCTACCGGTGCGGACACCCTTCGCCTACGAGGGAGTGTTCGGCCACCTGGCGGCCGGTGCGGTGCCCGGCGTCGAAGAGGTGCACGACGGCGCGTTCCGGCGCACCCTGCGGCTCCCCAACGGCACCGGCATAGTCGGGTTGTCGCCACGCGTGGACCACGTGCAGTGCACGCTGATCCTCGACGACTTCCGGGATCTGGCCACCGCCATCGCCCGCTGCCGGCGACTCCTGGACCTCGACGCCGATCCTGAGGCCGTCATCGATGTCCTCAATGCCGACCGGCACCTTGCCCCTATCGTCGCCAAGGCGCCCGGGCAGCGCATCCCCCGCACGGTCGACGAGAACGAGTTGGCACTACGGGTGGTGATCGGTCAGCAGGTGTCCATGAAGGCCGCTGCGACACACACGCGTCGGCTGGCACTGGCGTACGGCACGACGATCAACGACCCGGTGGGCACCCTGACCCATGTCTTCCCGTCCGTCACGCAACTGGCCGAGATCGATCCGAGCCACCTGGCCTTCCCCGAATCCCGCCGGCGCACTCTCGTGGCGCTGATCGATGCACTCGCGGCCGGCACCCTCGAGCTCGACGCCGGATCGGACTGGCTGCAGGCGAGAACTCAGTTGGCCGAACTGCCCGGTATCGGACCATGGACCGCCGAGGTGATCGCAATGCGGGGACTCGGCGATCCGGATGCGTTTCCGGCCAGCGACCTCGGCGTTCAGGCTGCAGCCAAACAAGCTGGGCTGCCGGACAATTCACGCCGGCTGATCGAGCACAGTGCGCACTGGCGCCCATGGCGCGCCTACGCCACCCAATACCTGTGGACCTCCCTGGATCACGCGGTCAACCAGTGGCCGCCCCTGACCGCCAACCCACCGCAATCACCACAACAGGAGCAGGCATGACCGCCACGTTGCAGACCAGGACGATGCAGAGCCCGGTCGGAACCATCACGATCGCCGGTCGCGACGGACGCATCCGGCACCTGCGGATGGACGATCAGACATATGAGCCCAGCCATGAGGGCTGGGAGCCCGATGAGTCGGCATTTCCAGAGGCCGTCGAGCAACTCACCGCGTACTTCGCCGGCGAACTCCAGGAGTTCGATCTGGAACTCGACCTCGTCGGCACGGAATTCCAGCGACGGGTCTGGGGTGCATTGTTGACCATCTCGTACGGCGAAACGCGTTCATATGGCGAAATCGCTTTACAGGTCGGATCACCGGGTGCTTCACGAGCCGTCGGATTGGCGAATGGACACAATCCCGTCGGCATCATCGTGCCCTGCCATCGCGTTATCGGGGCAAATGGCAGCCTGACCGGATATGGCGGCGGACTGGACCGTAAGAGGCTGCTGCTCGATCTGGAAAAGAGCCGATCAGGAGCAGAAGAGCCGACGCTGTTCGACTGATGAATGCCATTTCGGCGCCACGTATTGCCGCGGCGCCGAAATGCAAAAACGTCCTGAACGCAAAAATGCCTCAGCCCCCCGATTTTCATCGGGGGGCTGAGGTAATTTGTGTTCGGCGGTGTCCTACTTTTCCGCCCGTGCAGGGCAGTATCATCGGCGCTGGCAGGCTTAGCTTCCGG
>NZ_JBJIAK010000042.1:0-54682 GCF_045310915.1 Mycobacterium sp. SMC-17
GTTCACCATGACTCGTTGATCACAACGCGTGAACCACGCCAGATCCGAAGTCCACCACTCCCCGGGACGCTATCCAGGTGCTTTCATCGATCGGGATCAGCTTGAATTCGGGCGGCGAGAAGATTCGGCCCAGCGTCGAGGCGGGCGCGTAGCTGACCAGTGCGACGAGATACCGGTTGAACACATGGCTGGCCATCTCCAGCTCACCGCCCAGCTGACTGACGGCGCGCACGATGCGCGTGACGCCGCGTTCGTTGAGGCCCCGCGTCATCTGCGCCAGCACCACGGGATTGGGCCGGGCGAAGTCGATCACGACATCGCGGTCCCGCAGGTCTTCGATGGCGATGGTGTCGTTGGCGGCGAGTGGGTCGTCGAACCGCACCGCCGCCGCGCCCGGATAGGTGGCCACGACCCGGTGCCGGATGCGCTTGTCGGCGGCCGGCAGGTGGATCAGACCGAGATCCGTGTGCCCGGAAACGAGTTTGGCGATGACCTCGGCCGCCGACCCGGGCACGCTGAACTCGGCGGGTATCGCGAGGCCTGCCACCGCTTGCTCGAATCTCGCCAGGAAATCCGATGGCGCGTAGGCGGTCGCATCGATGCGAACGGGGTTGCTCGCCTGCGTGATTCGTGACGCGGTGGCCTTCAGTTCCTCCACCCGCCGCAGGATGTCGCGCGCCGGCTCCAGCAGCTGCATACCCAGCGGTGTCAGGCGGACGTCGTGGTAGGTGCGCTCGAAGAGTTCCCCACCCACTTCGCGCTCGAGTAACTTGATCTGCTTGCTCAGCGGCGGCGGCGTGATCATCAGCCGATCGGCGGCGCGCTTGAAGTGCAGCTCTTCGGCGACCGCGACGAAGTAGCGAAGGCGGGTGAAATCGATTTCCATGGGACGGGGTGGTTACCGTCCCGAATGTGCTGCTGCCGCAGGTACTTCGAGGACGGCGCGGGCAATCAGATCATCGATTGTCTGATCGTCCAGGCCGAGCAGTTCGGCCGCGATCTCACGGGTCTGCTCGCCGAGCAGTGGCGCTTGCCCCAGCGGGGGATCGGGGATCAGGTCAGCGTGGATTTGCACGTTCTCCATCATGAACGGTGCGGTCCCGTGCGGATGTAGTTCCTCCCGGAAAGCCCGTCGCTCGACGTAGTAGTCCCAGGCGGGGACCTCCACCGCATGCAGGACAGCCCCGGCCGGGACGCCCGCCGCCTGCAACCGCGCCATGGCCTCTGCCGGTTTATGCCGGGATGTCCAGGCGCTGAGCGCCTCGTCGAGCCGCCCGCGCTGACGATCCCGCCCGGATCGCGAACCCAGCTCCGCATCGGCAGCGAGATCGGGCCGGTCGATCGCCGCGCACAGCGCTGACCAGTCGGCGTCGTCGCGGACGGTGACCGCGATCCACGTGTCATCACCAGCGCCGGGAAACAGGCCCCACGGTGCGTCATGAGCCGGCTGGTCGTCGCGAGCATGACCGCGCCGGGTGAGCACCTCCCCGGCGATGTCGTCGGCCAGGTGACTGAGCATCACCTCGGCTTGGGCGATACTCGCCGATCCGCCGCCACCGCTGCGTTCGCGGCGCAGCAGGAGCGCGACGGCACTCAATGCCCCGATCCGCGCCGCCACGTGGTCGGGGTACACCGTGACGGTGTCGCAGAACGCATCTGGGTCATCTGGGTAGGTCCACAGCTCGGTGAAGCCCGCCGCGGCGCGGACCAACGGCCCGTAGCCGAGTCGTTTCGCCCATGGCCCGGTGGCTCCGTACGCCGAGCTGTCGACGACGACGATGCCCGGGTTCACCTGCTGCAGTGTCGCGTGATCCATGCCGAGCGCTGCTGCCACACCGGGTTTGAAGTTGCTCAGCACGACGTCGGACTGCTCTACCAGTTGGTGTGCCAGCGCGCGGCCTTCCGCGGACCGGAGGTCGATCCCGATCGACCGCTTGTTGCGGTGACCGGCGGCGTAGGCCTGCGTCATCCGGGTGAGGCTGATGCGGAGCCCGTCAGGGAAGGCGGAGTTCTCGATCTTGACGACGTCGGCGCCGAGGTCGGCGAACAGGCGGCCGGTGTCGCTGCCGACGACGATGACGCCGAGGTCCAGCACGCGCAGCCCCTCCAGGGGCAGTCCGAGGCCGCTGCGGGGGCGCGCGGTGAGCGTGGGGGCGTCGCGGAGTCGTCGCTCACTCGGTGCCTTGATGTTCAGGCTGCTCGCCCGGTGCCCGTCGATCTCGACGACACCGACCGGCACGGGTGCGGTCAGACCGGGGGAGAGCTCCGTCTCGCGGAAGAAACCGCGCGCGGCCACCTGTTCGGTGGACAGCGCCTCGGCCAGGCTCAGCACCGCGGCCGTCGGCACGCCGTGCCGTTGTCCGGCCAGTTCGAGCTCCGCGCGGGTCTTGTCGGCACAGAACTGCTCGATGGCGCCGAAGAGGGTGGCGGACGCGAAACGCTCACGGAGGCTGTTGAACTTGGGGTCGGCGAATTCCGCCGGGCGCCCCATCCACTCGAACATGCCCTGCCACTGGCGTTTTGCCAACACACACATGCGGACGTGGCCGTCCTTGCATTTGAAGATCGGATAGCGCTGCTGCTCGGCGATCCAGTCGCGCTGCTGTTCGCTGATGGGTACGCCGGCCGCCGCGCTGCCTGCCGTGCCGAATGGCGGATCGAGGGTCTGCATCGCACCTTCGAGCACCGAGAAATCGATGAGATCGCCTGTGCCCGTGCGCAGCCGATCCAGGAACACACAGAGGGCGAAGAACGCGGCCTGGGCCGCGGCGACGTGGTACGGCAGGTCCGCGCTCGGTGGCACCAGCGGTGGCTGTCCCGGGATGCCAGAGCGGGACAGCTCGCTGGTCAACGCGTGCAGCACCGGAGTGGTGGCCTGCCAGTCGTGATATCGCGTATCACGACCGAAGTCACTGATGGACAGGATGACCAGTGCCGGATGATCAGCGTGAATCTGGTTGACCGCCAAGGATTCCTCGGCCGCCGATCCCGGACGCGTGTTCTCGATGAGGATGTCGGCGGTCGCCACCAAGTCGGCCCACGCCTGCCGCCCGGCCGGGGTCGACGGATCGATCTCGACCGAAGGGATCCCGTGTCGGTTGATGGCGGTGCCGATGGGCACTCCGTCGATGCGTGGTCCGGTGGTGTCGGTCGCGGTCACACCGGCCAGGTGCACCGACGTGACGTGGGCACCGAGATCGGCCAGAAGCCGGCCGACGGCTGTGATGGGTCCGGCTGTCAGATCGAGTATCTCGATGCCCGACAGCGGCGGGTCGTAGGCCATGGTCGTCAACTGCGTCGCGCCTGGCGGAACGGGATGTCACGGTCGGTCTCGGGTTCCTTCGCCAGCCCCAGCACGCGTTCGCCGATGATGGTGCGCTGAATCTGGTCGGTGCCGCCGCCGATGGAGGTGAAGAACGCGTTGAGGGACAGGAAGTTCACGTCGTCGGCCTCGGGGTTGTCGGGACCCGCCAACAGTGATTCGGTACCGATGATCTCGGTCTTCAGCGCGGCCTCCGAGTGCAGGATTCGCGACATCGCGAGCTTGCCCAGCGACATGATCGAACTCGACGTGCCTTGACTGGTGGACGCCTTGGCGCGAAGGTTGTTGAGCCGGTTGAGTTCCCGCAACGCCAGCACGTCCGCGAGGCGCTCGCGCAGGGCGGCGTCGTCGAGGCGGCCGTGCGCGCGAGCCAGTTCCACGAGGCTGTCGGCCTTGGACTTGTTGCGTGAGCCGCGGCCGCCGTCGCCCATGATGGAGCGTTCGTACGCCAGGGCGGTCTGCAGGACGCGCCAGCCGTTCCCTTCTCCGCCGATGAGATTCGCATGCGGCACGGTGGCATCGGAGATGAACACCTCGTTGAAATGCGCCTCACCGGTGATCTGGACCAGAGGCCGCACCTCGATGCCGGGCTGCCGCATCGGGATGATGAAGTAGCTCATGCCCTTGTGTTTGGGCGCATCCCAGTCGGTGCGTGCGATCAGCAGACCGTATTCGGACGTCGCCGCTCCGGAGGTCCACACCTTTTGGCCGTTGACCACCCAGCGGTCGCCGTCGCGCACCGCTGTGGTGCTCACCCCAGCCAGGTCCGATCCGGCGCCGGGCTCGCTGTAGAGCAGACAGGTACGGGCTGCGCCGGTCAGAAAGTCCCGTAGCAGTTCATGTTTCAGCTCGTCCGAGCCGAACGCGAACAAGGTGTTGGCGGGAATATTGTGCTTGTCCTGGCAGGCGCCGGGGGCCTTGACGGCGCGAAACTCCTGCTGGATCACCGCGGCGAGCTTGCTCGGGTAGCCGCGGCCGAACCAATCGGGTGGATAGGTGGGCACGGCGTAGCCTGCGTCGAGAACCTTTTCACGCCAGGCGATTTCCTCGGGTGAGCTCACCCAGGGATCGTCCGACGGAGGCAACGTGGTCCAGTTCTGCGCGAGCCAGTCACGAACCTCGGTGCGCAGCTCGTCTGCGGTGGTCGTCATCTCAGGCCCCCTTGGATGCCAGGTAGCGCTCACGATGGTCACGTGAACTGCCGAACAGTTGACGGCCGGTGCGTGCCCGGCGCAGGAACAGATGCGCGGGGTGCTCCCAGGTGAAGCCGATGCCGCCGTGCATCTGGATCGATTGCATGGCGGTGGTGTGATAGGCCTCCGCACAGGCGAATCCGGCCAGGGCGACGGGACCGTCGGCGCCCACCGGGTCGGCATCGAATTGCGCAGCGGCATGCTGTGCCGCCGAAGTGGCGGATTCGACTTCCAGCAGCAGGTCGGCCGCCATGTGCTTGATCGCCTGGAAGCTGCCGATGGGCCGCCCGAATTGGATCCGGGTCTTGAGGTATTCGACGGTGAGATCGAACAGGTGGCGGGCCCCGCCGACCTGCTCACCTGCGAGGGCGATCACCGTGAGGGACAACGCATTTTCGACAGCCGCCCAGCCGCCGGTGCCGATGCGACGGGCCGGGGTCTGGTCGAACGTATACGTCGACAGCCGGACTGTGGGGTCGAAAACCGTTGCGGCGGTGCGGTCGAAGCCGGGTGCGTTCGGGGCGACCTCGAAGATCGCGATGCCCTCGCCGGTCTTCGCGACGGCGAGGACGACATCGGCGATCTGCCCGTCGAGCACGTAGTGCGCCGAGCCTGTGAGTTGGTACCCGTCGCCGTGCCGGTCTCCCTGAATCGCAACACCATCTGGTGCCCACGTACCACGGGGCCCGGTGGCTGCCACGGTTGCGATCGAGGAACCTTCGGCCAACCCCGGCAAGAGCCGTGCCTTGTCGTTGTCGGTGCCGGCGGCCTGGATCAAGGCCGTGGCGAAGACCGCACTCGACAGGAACGGGGCGGGTAGCAACGCTGCACCCGTGACCTCGGCGACCGCCTCGAGCTCCTGTGCGCCCAGGCCGACGCCCCCGTGGTCCGGCTCTACGAGCAGGCCCGCCACACCCTGGGCGGCCAGCTTGTTCCAGAGGTCGCGATCGAATCCGGTGTCTGTGCTCATCACGCGGCGGACGTCGGCTTCGGTGCAATGTTCACTGAGCAGGTCCTTGACGGCCGCAGCGAGTTCGGCTCGTTCGGCCACGCTCATCGTCATGTGTTCACCCTTCTGCAGGTCCATGCACCGTCTCGGCTCCATGCAATGCTGTCGGCGCCCGCCTGTAAATCGCATTGTGCGACACCTATACGTTTCCTCATGCGACATCTGCGAGTCTTGAGGGCGGGCAGATGTCGCGAACGCTCATGTGCGGATTTCCGCGCTGGTCGTTTACAGTGCCGCCCGCATGCCGCCAAGGTGGAGGTATTCCGGAGCAGGTCCGGCGCCAGAAGAGGAAACGTCAGTGTCACTTGATCCCAGAACCCCGGTGCTCGTCGGCTACGGCCAGGTCAACCAGTACGACGAGAACCCGGCGGGCGAGCCTGTCGACCTGATGGAGGCCGCGGCCCGGGCAGCCGCTGACGCCCACGTCCTCGAGGCGGTCGACGCCGTCCGGATCGTCAACCTGCTGTCGGTGCGGTACCGGGACCCCGGCTTGCTGCTGGCGCAGCGCATCGGTGCGGCCGACGCCGTCACCCGGTACACCCCGATCGGTGGCAACGTGCCGCAGTCGCTGGTGAACCAGGCGTGCCTGGACATTCAGCAGGGCCGCAACGACGTGGTGCTGATCGCCGGCGGGGAAACCTGGCGTACCCGAATACGGTTGAAGGCGCGCGGCGAACGACTCACCGGCACCGAGCAGGACGAGTCGGTGCCACTCGCACCCAGTGACCCCGAATTCACCATGGCCGGGCCCGCAGAACTGCGGATCGGGCTGGTGGCGCCGTCGCACGTGTACCCGATGTTCGAGCAGGCGTTGCGGATCGCGGCGGGGGAGGGGATCGAGGAGCATCGGCGCCGGATCGGCGAGCTGTGGGCACGGTTCAGTCAAGTGGCAGAAGGCAATCCGCACGCCTGGAGTCGGGACGCGGTGTCTGCCGAGCAGATCTGGCAGCCCGGTCCGGACAACCGGATGATCAGCTGGCCGTACACCAAGCTGATGAACTCCAACAACATGGTCGACCAGGGTGCGGCGCTGATCCTGACCTCGGTGGGCAAGGCCGAAGAATTGCAGATTCCCAGGGACCGGTGGGTTTTCCCGCACGCCGGCACCGACGCCCACGACACCTATCTGATCGGGGAGCGGGCGAGCTTCTCCGGGTCGCCGGCGATCCGCATCGCGGGCCGTCGGGTGCTGGAGCTCACCGGGCTCGGCATCGATGACATCGATGCGGTCGACGTGTATTCCTGCTTCCCGTCGGCGGTGCAGGTCGCCGCCCGTGAATTGGGACTGGCCCTCGATGATCCGGCGCGTCCGTTGACGGTGACCGGTGGCCTGACCTTCGCCGGTGGGCCGTGGAACAACTATGTGTCGCATTCGATCGCCGCCATGGCGGAGCGGCTGGTGGCCAATCCTGGCCAGATCGGGCTCATCACCGCCAATGGTGGTTACCTGACCAAGCACAGTTTCGGCGTCTACAGCACCGAGCCGCCGGCACATGAATTCCGTTGGGAAGATGTGCAATCCGAGGTCGACGCCGAACCGACCGTGGTGGCCGAGGATGAATGGTCCGGAACCGGCACCGTGGAAACCTGGACCACGCCGGTCACCCGCGAGGGCGTTCCCGAAAAGGCCTTCGTGGCTGTCCGGACACCCAGCGGCAGCCGGGCGCTCGCCGTGATCACCGACCCGTCGCAGGCCGAGGCCAGCATCCGCGAGGACCTCGCGGGTGCAAAGGTCACCGTCGGCGCGGACGGCACCGCCGGGCTGGAGTAAGCCGACAGCGAACAACGGCCTGCCGCAGGGAATAGATCGGGTACCTCTGTCGCTGAACCTGTTCACTAGTGCCGACGGTGCCCGTCGCCGAGGTTGTGCGATCCCAAAAGCATTGTCGGAGTTCGTGAAGGGACACCGCGATGGCCACCAACTCTGCGTCAGTTGGCTTCCACCCCGCCGCGGCCGCGATGCACTGGTGGTCGGACAAGACCACCGCGTTCGTGACCCGGTTGCATCTCGCTGCGAAAGTCCGCCAGCCGGAGACTTTCCGTCACAAGGCATTCGAGCAGGCCGCCACCGAGCGCGAAATGTGGCGACTCTGAGTCGTTTCGCGTGACGACATGGCCCACATAGGTCATGCTGATTGCCGGTCCGTCGTCGTCGGGAGGTAACGGTGTCAGTGGCGTCGAACGTCGTCGTCGGCGTCAACGCGGTGTTCTTTGCGGGCATGGGCCTGCGGGCCCTGACCGCCCCGGCGGAGATGTTGCGGCCCTTCGGAATCACGTTGGGCGGCCCCGCATCTCGGGCAGAGGTACGGGCGGTCTACGGCGGTTTCGGGTTGGCCATCGCGGCGATCCTCGGATACGCCATCGCAGCTCCCGAGCAGGTCCGTACCGGCATCGTGGTCACCGTGAGCGTGGCGTTGCTCGGGATGGCATTCGGGCGCATCGTGTCCGCGGTCGCCGGTGACCGAACATCGTTCTACCCCAATTGGTTCTACGGCTTTGTCGAAGTTCTGCTCGCTGCATCGCTGTGGTGGGTCGGCTAGCGCCACCAAAGACAAATGTTCCCCGATACGCCGTTGTATCGGGGAACATTCCTGTTTGCTCCTGAAGAGCAAAACTAGGGGGCCATCGTCAGCCAGTCCGGGAAGCCCGACGGATCGTGGCGGCCGAGCGCGCCGTGCTCGAACAGGCCCCAGCCTTCGGCAGGCGGCTTGTTGCCCTCATGACACACCGCACGTCCGACGTGGTCGATGACGCCGAAGCCGGAGCGAGCGATGATCGCCGGATCGGTCATGTCGTAGGTGAGGCGCTCGGTGAACTTCTCGCCCTTCCACGTGCCGTGCAGCCAGTCGGCGTCACCGCCGTAGCCGCCGCCCACGTGGATCGGCACGGGCAGCTTGGATTCCACATCGAAGCGGACGGGCGTGCCGTCCAGCGCCGTCGCCTCGATGGTGGCCCCGGTGGGAATGCGGGTACCGGAGACGTAGTGGATCTTCACGCGCGGCCAGCCGAGCTGCTCGACGCGGCCGTCCTTCCAGACGCGGCTGCAGTCGTTGAGTGACCGGAAGCCGTCGGGGGCCTCTTGGATGATCATCACGAGCGAGAATTCCTCGAACGCCAGCGGTACGTACAGCCACCACATGCCCTCGAAAGGCGGGTCTGCCGGCCGGCCGGCGGGCTCGGCCTCGCCGACGGGACGGATGCCCCAGGACCGGTCACGCGAACCGATCCACGTGTCCGGGCTGACCTTGATGTCCTCGCCGTCGATGGCGAGGGTGCCGCTCCAGGAACCCAATTGCGCGAAGCGCTGCGCGTTCAGCGTGACGCGGTTGCCCTGGCGCATGATGTGCGGCTGCTCCTGCACGACGTCGAACAGGCCGTTCCATGTCAGGTCGGCGGCGATGCCCTCGGTCTCGTCGAGCACGATGCGCACCTGGTGCAGTGGGTCGGTGACCTCGATGCGGTAGCCGACGACGTGCTGATTCAGTCGGTCCTGGTCGATGGCATCGGAAAGGTGCACGGCGGTCTGGGTATCACCGCGGCGCACCAGGAAGTAGGCGTCCTTCACCCCGAGGTTGGGGTAGTAGCCCATGCCGGTGATGACGAAGATGTCGCCGGTGCGGTCGTGGGCGTTGAAGTAGCAGCGGTCGTAGAAGTTCCGGTCGCTGGACCCGGGCCACGCGATGGGCTGCGGGACCTGGTGGATCGGGTATTCGTCCATGGGGCCGAGCATCAGGCTGTTCCTTCCAGGAGCTTCTCCAGCAGCGACTTGTGGTAGAAGAGCGACTCGAGGTCGTCGGGCTGTTCCATCTCGCCGAAGTGCACGCGGCGGGCGCCGGTGCGCATGAACACGCAACACCACACGACGCCGGAGTAGATGTAGAACCAGCGCAGGTCACCGACCTCGACGCCGGTGAAGTTCTTGTAGGTTGCGCGAACGTCCTCTTCGCGCAGCACATCCGGCAGGCCGGGCAGCCCGGCCAGGCCACCGAGCTCTTGGAACACCTTGTGCGCGAAGATGATCCACGAGACGTCGAACTCACGCGGGCCGACAGTGGCCATCTCCCAGTCCAGGACCGCGGAGGGGCGGAAGTCCTGGTACATCACGTTGCCGATGCGCGAATCACCCCACACGAGAACCGATTCGGATGCCGCGACGTCCTCGGGGAAGTTCTCCTCCAGCCAGACGAGGGCACGCTCGACCAGCGGTGAGCGGCCCAGGCCCGACGCTGCGAACTGGTACCACTCCTTGAGCCAGCCGAAGTGCCGGCGCAGCGCAGTGTCGCCCGGCGGGTCGATTTCCTGGAGAAAGCCGAAGGTCTTTTCCGCGTCGGGGATCGAGTGCAGCTTGGCGATGGCCTCCACGGTGCTGTCCTGCAGCGTGCGTTGCTGCTCCGGGGTGGCGTCGGCGAACCAGTTGCCGCCGAATGTATACGGCATGACGTCCGGCGGCACCACGCCGTCGACGCAGTCCATCAGGAAGAACGGCGAGCCGAGCACCTCGCCGGTGTTCTCCAGCCAGCGGACGCGGGGGACCGGGACGTCGGTGAGTTCGGCGGCCAGGCGCATGACGTCGAACTGGTGGTCCAGTCGGTAGGACGAGAAGACGGGGACGTCCTCGGTGGTCGGCGCGACCCGGACGACCCACTTCTGCTCCACCGGCGTGCCGCCCTCGGTCCACCGGCCGGTGATGATGATTGTCTCGGAAGACATTCCGTTCGAGTCGACGCCGCTCTCGACGGTGATCTCGGGCTTGATGCCGCCTTCCATCACGGTGGACAGCCACTGTGACAGGATGTCCGGAACTGTTGTCACGTCACGGCTGGAGCGCTGAATATGGTCGACGTTCGTCTCGACCGTGACGGAGCTGTCCGCCGGTTGGTTCGGCACTGAACCTTCCTTCCCGAGATAATTACGATACGATGCGTAGCGTTATGAAATCAGACCTGCAAGCGGTTGACAAGCCCTCTGGCGCCGGTCGGCCACGCGATCCCCGGATCGACGCCGCGGTGTTGACCGCTGCCGCCGAACTGCTGCCCGAAGTCGGCTACGCCAATCTGACGATGGCGGCCATCGCCGAACGTGCGGGAACGACGAAGACGGCGCTGTACCGCCGCTGGTCGAGCAAGGCCGAGTTGGTGCATGAAGCGGCGTTCCCCACGACGCCGACCGCGCTGTCGACCCCGGAAGGGGACATCGTCGGCGACATCCGCGCCATGATCGCCGCAGCGCGCGACGTGTTCACCAGCCCGGCCGTGCGGGCTGCGCTTCCGGGACTCATGGCGGACATGAGCGCCGACGAGGAGCTCAACGCGCGGGTCGTCGCACGCTTCCATGGGCTGTTCGACGTGGTGCGGGTGCGGCTCGAGCATGGCATCGAGCGCGGCGAGGTCCAGGCCGACGTCAAGCCTGAACGGCTCATCGAGATCATCGGTGGCGCAACGATGCTGCGGATGTTGCTGCATCCCGAGAGTGAACTCGACGAGCTGTGGGTCGACGAGACGGCGACCATTGTCACGCATGGAGTGATCAGCGGGGCTTGACGGTCTCGCCGGAAGCTCTTGGGCGCCAGCGCCTTTGAATCAGCATGGGACCTGATCACGGTGTTGCCGAGTGCGGTTCTGAACCTCGTCATCCGCGTGCTCTCGGGCTGGCGCGAGCGAATGGCCGTTGGGCATCCGCCACGGCGACGAGCTCGAACACTTCCGCAACCAGGCTACTTGGTTAGCCGTGTCGCGACGGTGCGTCGCCTACGATTGCTGATGTGCCGGATATGGATCGTCGCAAGATCATGATGATGGTTGGCCTCGGCGCGGTTACCACCGTGCTGGGATCCCCGAGGGCTGACGCCGACCCGTTGCCCGTTGCCCCAGGTCCGGGGACTGGCCCGGGGGCCGCGCCTGCTGCGCCTGCCGGCTCAGCGGCAGGCCCGGCAATGCTGTTCCGGGACGAATTCAACGGCCCCGCGGGTGCCCCGCCGGACCCGGCGTGGTGGTTCATCGTGCCTGAGCGCGAGGTCATCCGAAACCCCGTCGAATGGGACCAGCCGTACAACATGGGCCGGTACGTGACCGATCAGGAGCACGTGTTCCAGGACGGCAAGGGCAACCTCGTCATCCGGGCCACCCGTGGTCCCGGCGCGAACATCCGGGAGCGTTACGCGAGCGCCAAGGTCGTCGGCAACTGGCGCGGAGGGGTCGGCACCACCTGGGAGGCGCGGATCAAACTGAACTGCCTCACGGACGGCGCCTGGCCGGCCTTCTGGCTGCTCAATGACGATCCGGTCCGCGGCGGCGAGGTCGACCTGGTCGAGTGGTACGGCAACCGGGACTGGCCATCGGGGACGACGGTGCACGCCCGGTTGGACGGCACGTCGTTCGCCACCGACCCGCATCCGATCGACAGCGGGTGGCATACCTGGCGGATGACCTGGCAGCCGACCGGAATGTACTTCTGGAAGGACTACGCGCCGGGGCAAGAGCCGTTCTTCGCGGTGCCGGCCAATTCGTTGGACGACTGGCCCTTCAACGATCCGGGGTACACCTTGGCCCCGGTGTTCAACCTGGCCATCGGTGGGTCCGGCGGTCGCGAGCCTGCCGGCGGCAATTACCCCGCCGAGATGCTGATCGACTGGATCCGCGTCTTCTGATCAACGGTCCGGCGGTGGCCGGGGTCCGGACCGTGCGCCGTCGGCGTGATCGGCTCGATCCGGGTGCCTTGGTGATGCCGAGCGGTGCTGCCGCCTAGTTGGTCGACAGCGCCCGCGACGGACGCCAGGCCGCAAATCCGACGACGAGCCCGAGGAACGGGATCGCGGCCAGAACCGTGCTGAGCGTCGCGCTGCCACCGGTGACGAGCGTGAAGTTCGACAGCACCAGCCACAGGCTGCCCAGCAGACCGAGCACGGCCAACGCCGGAGCGATGCGCGTCGTCCACAACCCGTCCATCCCCAGCTCTCGGTTACGCAGGAAGAACACCAGCACTGCCACCGAAGTGGTCAGCATCAGTAGGACCATGCCGACCGTTGCGACCCCGGCCATCGAGCCGAACACCCCGACCAGCGGATCGATGCCGAGGATCGCCAGTACGGCGACAATCATTGCGGCGGTGGCGGTTTGCACCAGCGAAGAGAACGACGGTGATTCGTGGTCGTCGTGCACCGTGGCCAGCCGAGCGGGCAGCAGGCCCTTGCCGGCCAACACGAACTGATAGCGCGCGATCACGTTGTGGAAGGACAGCACGCAGGCGAAAAGGCTGCTCAGCAGGAGGACGTTGACGATGTCGCGGCCCACGATGCCCAGCATGTCGCCAGTGGTGTCCAGCAGCATATTGCCCTCGCCGGCAAGGGTTTTCCGCGCCACAGTCGCGACCTGATCCGGACCGACGGCCACCACGAACGCCCACACCGTGATGGCGTAGAACGCGCCGATAATGATCACCGCGGCGTAGGTGGCGCGCGGGATGGTCTGCTCGGGATCACGGGCTTCATCGCGGAACACGGCGGTGGCCTCGAACCCGATGAACCCGGTGAGGGCGAACAGAATGGCGATGCCAATGGTGCCCTGAGTGAAGGTGGCGGGTGCGAAGGAGGTGAAGGTGACACCGGCCGGGCCGGGTTTGGCGACCATCACCGCGTCCAGCACGACGACGATGCCGATCTCAAGGGCCAACGCCACGCCCAGGACCTTGGCGCTCAGCTCGATGTGCCGGTAGCCGAGCACTGCGACGATTGCCGGCACGATGAATGAGTAGACGGGCCAAGGGATTACCGGGCCGTGGTAGTGGGCGACGGTGTCGGAGATCGCCCATCCGATGTAGCCGTAGATGCCGATCTGGATGGCGGTGTAGGCGATCAGTGCGACGACCGCGATGCCCTTGCCCATGCGCTCGCCCAGGCCGACGGTCACATAGGAGAAGAACGCCCCGGCCTCGGGAACGTGTGGCGTCATGGTCACGAAGCCGACGCTGAAGACCAGTAGCACCAGGGCGGCGATCACGAATCCCACCGGGGCGCCGGCGCCGTTGCCCAGGCCCATAGCCAACGGCATGTTGCCGCCGATCACGGTCAGCGGGGCGGCAGCCGCGACCACCATGAAGACGATGCCGACGGGGCCCAGGCGCCCGGAAAGCCGCCGCCCCTGCGTCTCGGCCGATGCAGTGGTCATGAAATCTCCTCGGGTGCAGGGGTATTGGGGTCCAACGCGTGGCGCAGCAGATCGTGGTCGATGGCGTGGGCAGTGAAACCGTTGTGTCCGGTCAGGGTGGTGGCGGCGACCATCGCGTTGACGATCGCCTCCTCAGTCGCCTCGATGGTGAGGTCGAACAGCCGGGTCATCAGTTGCGGTGCGACCATCCGCAGGGCCACTTCCGGGTGTGCGGTGGAGGCGTCCTCATCCCATGCATATGGTGGGATGCCGCGGTTACCTGTCGAGAATGCGAGCATCAGGTCACCGCTGTACTGCTCGCCGGTGCCGCCGAGACGGCCCACCGCCAGCGCCGAGCGCTGCGCCAGTCGGGTGCACTGATGGGGGAGTAGCGGGGCATCGGTGGCGATGATGACGATGATCGAGCCCGATCCCGGGGCGTACTGCTTGGGCAGGTCCGGCAGCGGCACCTGGCTGGGTCCGATGAGTTCGCCGACCGGCACGCCGTTGATCCGGAGTCGTTCCCGCCGGCCGTGATTGGCCTGGACGAGTACGCCGACGGTGTACTGCCCGACGGCTGTCTCGGTGCGGCGCGATGCGGTACCGATGCCACCTTTGAAGCCGTGACAGATCATCCCGGTGCCGCCGCCCACGTTGCCCTCGGCGGGCGGTGCCGTGGACGCCGCCTCGAGCGCTTGGCGGGCGTGCTCGGGACGGACGTGAAAGCCGTTGATGTCGTTGAGGAGTCCATCGTATGTTTCGCCCACGACTGGCAGTGACCAGTAGAGGCCGGCGCCGCGGGCGCGGACCTGGGCGGCCACCAGTTCGTCGCGCACGACGCCGACGCTGTGGGTGTTGGTCAGTCCGATCGCGCTCGTGAGCTCGCCGGATTCGCGGATCCACTCCAGCCCGGTGAGTTCGCCGCTGCCGTTGAGGCGGTGTGAACCGGCGAACACCGGCTCGGTCCAGATGCCGTCATGCGGAACGACGACCGTGACGCCGGTGTTGACGCCGCCGTCCTGCAGCGTGGTGTGCCCGACCCGCACGCCCTCGACGTCGGTGATGGCGTTGGCCGGGCCAGTGGGGTGCTCCCCGATGACCACGCCGAGATCTCTGGCACGCATTGCTTCTCCCGAGTTTTTTTCCAGATTGGAAAAGAACTATGCGCCCGCGTGCCACGTCTCGCAAGAGAACGGGCAAGATTGGTGCCATGGCCCGGCCCAACAAGCAGGAGGAGCGGCGTCGCGAGATCATGGACGCCGCGATCGCACTGATCGAGCGACACGACTTGGCCACCCTCAAGCTGGCCGACGTCGCCGAGGAACTGGGGCTCACCACCAACGCGGTGCGGTACTACTTCAAGGACATGACGCAGTTGCTCTCCGAGCTGGCGCTGCGTTCCGACGTGCGGTTCTACGATGCGCGGCTTGAGTTGCAGCGGTCATCGGCCGACGCCCGCGAGCAGCTGGTGATGACGATGGCTGCCGGCCTGCCCACCGGGCCCGAGGACGCCGAGTGGCGTGCGATCTGGCGGGCCGTGCTGTCGGCCGGCTTCGAGCTTGACCAGCGCAGCGACGTGCAGGGCATTTATCACCGGCAGGTCGGCCTGTACGCCGATCTGCTGTCGGGCGGCCAGGAGAGCGGCGTGTTCCGGTTGCTGCACCCGGCGCGCGATATCGCCATGACCTTGATGTCGATGGAGGACTACTTCGGCTACCGGATCGCCGCACGCGATCCGGACCTGAGCCGGCCGACGGCGCTGCGGCTGATGCGCCAGTATGCGGAGCTTGTGGTCGGAGTGCCGCTTCCTGAGATCGACTGAGCTGCAGGCGGATTACTGATTGGCGAACTGCTCATCCGGCCGGCTCCTTCGTTACCACGACGGGTTCAAGGCAACCGATTCGCCGGGATTCCATCCGCTTAGTTTCAACCGCTTAGGGAGGCCAGGGGTGGTCAGGATCATCGTCTTCGGCAGGCAGTGCGAATGCCGTTCGCCGGTAATGGTTTTCCAGGCTGCGCCATTCGCTCGTGCTGTGCGTTTTGCCGATCTATCAACAGTCACTCCTGTCCACGGCTAGGAGTCAAGGAGCCCGCAGGTGTAGACGATCGCGACGGAGGAAGGGTCGAGCAGGTCCTGCCCAAGCAGCCCGGTGAATCCGTCGTCAATAACACGCTGGGCCAGCGCGGCGCGGGTGGCGTACCAGCATGTGGGGCACAGCCGGCCCAGCACAGCCTCAGTGGGGCCGTCGCCGTTGACGAGGGTGTCACGGTCTGCGGCCACAGTCACCGAGTTGGCAACCAGAACAGCCAATTTCGCGCAGAGCAGTTCGCGCATTGCCGCCGCTGTCCGGGAGAGATCAGCAACGGCGGGTGGGCCGAGATCGTTTCATTCGCCGCGCGCGATGCGCGCCAGACAGTTCTGGCCGCCGCTGAGGGTGGCGCTGCGGCCTAGGGGTAGGGCGATCCATCCGGTTGCTAGTCATCGAATTCGTACCCTGCTGCCGTGGCGGTGGTGATGAGCGCGGCGATGGCATCGGAGTCGGTCACCGCGGGACGCATCAGGTCGGCCAGTGCCAGCAGCTGGTCACGGTCACCGTAGGCGGCGAATGTTCCTGCCTCTGGGTCGAATTCGAACGCATCTGACAGATCTGGGCGGTGGCTGCTGATCAGGTATTCGGCCACTCCAGTCCAGAAGTCGCCGTTGGGTGTATGGCCGTGCTCTTCCACGGCCGCGTCGACGGTCAGATCACCCGTGCTCAGCAGCAGCGCGACGGATGCAGGGTCTTCGTCGTCGAGGAAGAATGGGTTCACCTGTGAAACCTCTGATTCTCGTTGTGTGGGTTTACGGTTCGCCGCTGATGCGGGCGGCGAGTTCGCGCTTGAACGCTCTCTGGTAGTACGGGTTCACGTCGTCGCGGTCCAGCTGGAGCATCTGGTTGACCTGGTAGCCGAGCTTGTCGGTGCGCAGATCCGCATCGATCACCTCCAAAGTGGGGTGCCCCGCCAACACGGTGAAATCGTCGGGTTGCAGGGCGTCGCTTTGTACCCGCAGGTACCGCAGGGCAGGGGCGTGTGCGATCGGGGTGAGGTCATCGAGGCCTTTGAGTTTGGCGACTTCCACGACCATCAGATCATTGAGTGCGCCCAGATCGGGCAGTGCCCCAACGGGCAGGCTTTCCAGCCACAGGGTCACCAGGGACGTGCAGCCCCCGATCGGGGTCAAGTCGGTGACCTTCGTGCGATACATGTCCAGCGAGATGAGATGCGGCAGCCGGGTCAGGGCAGACAGGTCGTTGAGCCGCCCCATGGTGAAGTACACCAATCTTAACTGTGTTGACCCGGTGAGGAATTCAAGGTCGTCGCGCTTGGCGCTGGTCAAGCTCGCTGAGCGCAGACCAGGAATCTGGCCGAGGACATCAAGCTCCCGTGAGTGATCAGTGATCGACACACTCCGAAGCGCAGGTAGTTCGGTCAGCACCTCCAGCGATACCCGCCGCTTCGTCGGTCCCAGGTCCAGCGATTCCAACTGTCGTAGATGTCGCAAGCCCTCCACCGACTGGAGCGACATGCACTCCACCGTCAGATCGGTGAGCCATCCGAACTCGGCGAGAAAATCCAGGTCACGCAAGCCTTCGCCGAAGATATTGACGAATAACCCCAGATGCGGGTGCCGGGACATGTACTGCGCCAACAGCTGCCAGTCAGCGGCCGACGAGGCGTCGCCGGTATCTCGGATGATGATCCTGCGGAAATCCGGACGTTCGGGCAACTGATCCGTGGTCACCGGGCTCCACACAGTATGGGCAACCGGCGGCCGCGCCTTCGGGACTGCCGGACGTTGATCGGTACTCATCTCATTTCCCCGTCGTCGTGAGTTTCCCCGGTCGGCGATGCTACCGCCGACCGGGGAACGATCGCCGCTCTCGTTTGCCCTACGGATGGTTATGGTGCGACTTGCTCTTACGCCGTTTCGGCTTCTGTCTGCCCTTCGAGCTGCCTTCCTTATGGCCGGATGCCGACGAGCCGCTCGGGGAGCCCCGGTGGGATTCGTTGGCTTCGCGCGTTGTGAGCTAGATCACCGTTCGGTTCTGCCTCTGATTCCCGACTACACCTTGCACAGGCTCGTCATCGGCGACGGGTCCAACGGGTCGGTCTGCTGGACAGGGGATGTGGTCATGGGTGGTCTCTCACCGATGAAGGTGGTACCCGCACTGCGGGTGTTGTCCCCATCCGGGAACTGATGTCGATGACCGAACTATCACCCGGCCGACCCGGCGGGCCGGATACTCACCAGGACTGGGCGCCCTACTCCGACTTGGCGCAAGCGGCGGAGGCATATCTGCGCGATCCCGCGATCGCGTTGGAGGCGCTGTACCGGGTAATGGACCCGGCCGCGATCAAGGCATTCGTCATGGAACGCACACTCGAAGAAAAGGATTCGCGCGAATCGTTGTACCAAGAGGTCGCGGTGACCGACGGTCGGACGTTACTGCTGTGGATGGGTGACGACGAACTCACCGACGACGACGATCCTGAGCCCGGCGAACCCTTGCTGACGTCCACGCTGCGCTCGATTCCGTTGTCTGCGTTGACCGACCGCAATCTCAAGGTCGGGTATCGCGTCGATCACCGCGGTGGACGGTCACTGCACAGTGTCGAACTGCGGCTCGTGACCACGACGGCCGATTACACGCTGGCCAAGACCCCAGCGAGAACCGAGGCGTTCAGCGAGGAACTGGTGTTCAGCAAGTCTGTCACCGACGGCGGGCGAGCACAGATGGAACGGTTGATTCAATTCGGAAGGGTGCTGGCCGCGCATGGCTGACTGGGCATCACACAGGCATCTTCAGCAGGCGGTCATGCTCGGCATTCGCAATCCCGAAGCAGCGCTGAACAATCTGCGCCCTTTCCTCGACTTCGACGGCGCCTACTCATTCGTGCTCACGGAGCGCCCGACGTGGCAGGAGGTTGCGATCACTGACGGCCGGCGGCTGATCCTGTGGCACGGCTCGGACACTGAATGCGCCGGTCACGATGATCGATTGCCGCACCCGATGTTCCAGTCCTCGGTGCGGACCGTTCTGCTGTCGCGGCTCAGTGATCAGGCTTTGCACACCGATTACGACGTGCTACCTGACGGTTCTCACGAGCTGGTGTCGGTGCGCCTCCGCCTGTATACGCCGATAGTCAACAGCACAACCCGAACCACTCCTGAGGACAGCCAGCACTACGTCGAGTGCTACCTCTTCGACAAGAACGCAGACGATGGTCAGGAAGAAATGGGACGACTTCTCGAATTTGCGGCCGCACTGTCGATTTCGACCAGTGTGTAACGGACCGCCGGGCGCGACGGGGACCGACGCTGCCGATATCACCCGAGGAGCACAGGGGGTCAATGTGTTTCGTGACGTACCGAGGATTATCCGATGTTTCGCATCAGTGCCGGCACTGTTCTGGACCGCGATCACGGCTGCCGCCCGCAAGCCGGGAGAGCCGGCTGACCGGAGAAATCCAAATGATCCGGGACAGTACTTCGCGGACGATCCGTGGGTGGATTGAAACAGTTTTTGGCCACGGAAAGAGGAGACATGGCGGCACGAACGGCAACGAACAAGCTGCTGTGCGACATGATGATCGCACCCGACCGCGGCATCGTGGTAATTGAAGATGCTGGGGCGCAAGGGATTACTGGCATCTACATCCAGTCCGGCATCGACCCTGAACCTGCGCCGGTGCAACAGGCACTGCGGGTACAGACCATGAGCGCCGACGAGTGCGACGCCGTCGGACGGCAGCTTCGGGTTCGCGTGCTCTCCGGCTCGGACACTGGCGGATTGGGCGTCCGGGCCTTTGATGGCCACCTCAACATCGCCAGCGGACTGCTGGCCATCGGTGATCGCAGTAACCCCGACCGTCAATTGCTCGTCGGCCCATCGGGTGTGATCGGCGTCAGCGTGTTCGTGGGTAACGACATCGACGCCTCTTGTTGCAACGCTTCCGGTATCGGTTACCCACCATCAGGTCCCAGCGAGGTCACCTTGTTGCTGCACGGAGATTCCTGGCACACCTACACAGTGCGCAACACGGTTGACCGTTGGCAATTGCGATGTTAGATCGCCCCCGAAGCTCCGGGCAGTGTGCTATTCAAAGTCATGCTGCCGAAAATCTGTGCATTGCCCGCATCGGTACTGCTGGTGACGGCTCCGCTGGCGCACGCTGATCGTGCGGAACCGGTCCCGCTGTACGGGAGCTACGACACGTTTCTCGATCATTCGCGGCAGACGTTCAACGGCCGTCCCGACACCTCGGACCCGTCGACCCAGGCGGCCCTGTTCCGGACCGTGTGCGACGCCGGTGGTTGTATTGCGCACTGGCTGAGAATGACTGAGCTCAAAGAGAATCCGAACGCACCGGTGCTGTTCGACTACCGCTGGACGGGCGACCGCTGGGAGTCATCGGGAGACTATCCGTTCCACTGCGGCCCGAATGGTGCTGCGGTGACGGCATTCCGGTCCGATTTCCTGAAACCCGACGGCGACGGCAGTTTCTCCGGGGAGCGGACGTTCACCGTGGCCGCACCGGGCTGTCCGGGTGACGGGGCCGGGACCTACTGGCTGCCGTTCACGTTGACGCCGACGTAGCTGACCGTGCCGTCTCACGTGGTGGACCTACGGGGATGGATGAAAACCCCTTCTGCACGCACCGTCACGCCGTCAGACGTAGCGATATGGCCCACGGCAAAGGTTTTCACACCCTCGATGCGGTCGATATGGGCTGCGATCCGGACAGGTCCCAGCGCGGTGCCCTTCTCGTAGCGGATCGTCAGCGTTCCCGTGACTGCGGGTTGGCCGGGTTTGTGTGCTGTCGCACCCAAGACATGGTCGAGCAGCAAAGCGCAGATACCCCCATGAACCTGGCCACTGGGTCCTTCGTACGCCGCACCCAATGTGGTTTCGGCCCAAGCCGTTCCGTCATCGTCGTGATGAACGTCGAGCGGGGGAGCGAGCGCGTTACGCAATCCGATGACCGCGTTGCCCCAAGCGATGGACGACCCGCTGACCTCCTGTTGGACACCGAATGAGCCCGGCATCAGCGCACGGCCGAGTTCGTCTGTGGCAGCGTCGATTTTGGCGCGGACTGATTCGATGGTCGCGGCGTCACATTCGCTGCGAATCGTGAAGTCGACGAGTCGACGGACCGAGTCTGTGAGGGACGCGTAGAGCGCTTCGGGGACCTGAGGTGCGTTCGTCTCCCTCATGCGGGGCCCGCTCGCCGGTTCCCTCCGCGCACCGCGTGCCGCGAAGGCTGCGTGCACCCCTTGGTTCCCGAGTCCCATGTCGCTCCTTGTCTACTGATGACCTGGCAATCACTGTCGGTCGGCGTGGCGTCGTCGAGCAAGGCAAAATCCCGGTTGGCGGTCGAGGTGCGACGTCTTCAGAGGCCCGATTGTTAACCTGAGAGTGTGGGAGAACCCGAGACGTCAGACATACCTTCGCTGCCCGCGATCAACTGGGCCTTGCTGGGGATGCTGTCGTACGAGCGCGAGCTGTCGGGCTATGACATCCGCAAGTGGATCCACTGGAGCATGCGCTTCTTTTTCGGAAGCCCCGCCTACAGCCAGATTTACGCAGAGCTGAAGAAGCTGGAAAAGCTCGGGCTGCTGAGTTCGCGCGTGGAGGGAAAGGGCGCTCGTTACCGGCGACTCTACAAAATTACCGACAAAGGATTGGATGCGGTTTCCCGGTGGGCCAAGGAAGCACCGATCGAGCTGCCTACGCTGAAGCATCCAGCGATTCTGCGGGTGATGTTGGGCCATTTGAGCGATCCGGCCGCGCTCAAGAAGCTCTTGCACGAACACGTTGCTCAAATCGACCAGTTGCAGCGTGAAGCCGCCAGGGAAGCCAAGTGGTCCGGCGCTGATCCCACATGGGGTTACGCCAAACTGGCCTTGACCTGGGCCGACCGGTATTACACGTCTGAACGGGACCTTGCCCTGAACCTCATCAAGGATTTGGACGAGGCGGAGGCAACCCTGCCGAACACGAGCAAGGGCGGCGCCATCGCCTGGCCCGATCTCTCCTTCTGGTACGAGGTCGAACGTAGGGCGGCTGCCGAAGACGCCGCCGACTGACGTCGGGGCGTCTCACCGAGCCTGTGCGGCCAGTCTGTTCTGCGCAGCGTGCTGAGCGGCAATGTGGCCGAAAACCAGACCTTGTGCGATGGTGGCGCCGGCACCCGGATACGTGCGGCCGAAGGCGTTGGCGGCGGTGTTCCCGATCGCGTACAGACCGTCGATGACCGTGCCGTCCTCCCGCAGTACGCGCGCATGACCGTCGGCGAGCAGACCACCACAGGTACCGAGATCGCTGAGCACCATTTTCACGGCATAGAACGGACCACTCAGCAGCGGACGCAGATTGGGGTTCGGCGTGATCGTCGGGTCACCGTAGTAGCGGTCGTAGGCGCTCCGGCCGCGCCCGAAATCCGGGTCCTCACCCGTGAACGCGTTCTCGTTGAACCGGTCCACTGTCGCACGGAAGGTACCCGCCGGAACGTTGATCTGTGCGGCGAGATCGGTGAGATTGTCTGCCCGAAAAGCGATTCCGGCGTCATACCAGCGTCGGGGTATCGGCATCCGGGGAAACAGCTCCGCTGCGAATACGTAGCTGTTGCGGTACTGCTGATCGAAAACGATCCACATCGACTCAACCGGGGTGCCGGCAGCTTCAAGTTCCAGTACCCGCTGACCGAAGCTCATGTAGTCCGCCGATTCATTGGCGAAACGGCGGCCCGTCTGATCGACGATGAATGATCCGGGCAGCGAGCGTTCGGCCAGCATGACCGCAGGGGCCGCGCCGGGCAGCGGTGCCACTGCGGGGAACCACCACGATTGATCCATTGAGGCGATACCGGCGCCGACCTCCTGGCCTATCCGGATGGCGTCGCCTGTGTTGGATCGTGCTCCCAAGCTGAGATTGCGTCCGAGGGATTCGGACTGGAACTTCCACCGCATGTCCATGTCGTGGTCGAATCCGCCCGCGGCGAGCACCACGCCATGCCGGGCGGTGATCGTGAATACGGAATCCGCATGGACGACGGTCGCGGCGGTCACCCGACCATCGTCATCGGTGACGAGGCCGGTCAGCGAGGTGTCCAGCCAGATGGGAATGTCGGCGCGAATCGCGCCGGCGAACAGGCCGGCGGCCAGGCCCTGCCCGCCGGCGGCGTAGCGGCGACCCAGTGCGAGTCCGCCGAGTCCCTGCGCGAGGCGCTTGACGACCGTGGGCAACCCCTTGCGCGGCATCCGGCTCATCAGGTTCAACCAGCGGTAGTCGGCGCCCGTCGTCGGCATTGGAATGCTGACCTCCATCACTCCGGGACGCAGGTCAGCCAGGTACTCACCGAGAATCGAGGTATTCAACGGGCGGCATTCGCAGGTGCGGCCGGCGGCTGAACCGCCGGGTGCCTCGGGGTGGTAGTCGGAGTAGTCCTTCGCCCAGAACAGCTTCATCGGAGTGGTCCGGCGCAGCATGTCGACCGTCGCCGGCAGGTTGCGCAGATAAGCGGTCGAACGGTCCTGCGGAGCTGAATCACCAACGACCGCATCGAGATAGGTGCTCGCCCGCTGTGCGGTATCGACGCCGCCGCACTCTTCGATGACGGGGCTCGCGGGCAGCCACAGGGCGCCGCCGGAACGGGCCGTTGAACCACCGACGTAGGAGGACTTTTCGATCACGAGTACCGACAAGCCCTGTTCACGTGCGGCCAGTGCGGCGCCCAGGCCGGTGCCGGTCCCGACGACGAGAAGGTCGACTTCGGTATCAGCGATGGTCAGACCAGCGGGGATCGTGGTGTGCGTCGAGGCGGTCACGATCAATGACATTAAAACCGCAGAGACACATTTCTCGCCGGGAAATTCCTGTCAGCGGGAACGCCGATCTCGCGGCAAGCGGCGCGCACAGTTCAATGATGTTGTCAGGATGGCGATTTCAGATTGAAGGACGGACCGAACAATGACAGCCCAATCCGAAGCCGACGACATCCGGTTGATCGAAGCTGGTTCGGTGCCGACCAGGTTTGCCAGAGGCTGGCACTGCCTGGGTCTCATCCGTGATTTCGCGGACGGAAAACCGCACCAGATCAACGCTTTCGGGCAGAAGCTGGTGGTGTTCAGCGGCGAGGACGGCGCCATCAGCGTCCTGGACGGATACTGCCGGCACATGGGTGGCGACCTGTCCCAGGGCACGGTCAAGGGAAACGAGATCGCGTGCCCCTTCCACGATTGGCGCTGGGGTGGGGACGGCCGATGCAAGCTGGTTCCGTACGCCAAGCGCACACCGCGGCTGGCCCGCACCGCGGCTTGGCCCACATTGCAGCAAGACGGCATGCTGTTCGTGTGGAATGATCCCGAGCACAATGAGCCACCACAGGATGTGACCATCCCTCGCATCGAAGGCGCCACCAGCGATGGTTGGACCGACTGGCACTGGTACACCACGGTGGTGCACACCAACTGCCGCGAGATCATCGACAACGTGGTCGACATGGCGCACTTCTTCTACATCCATGGCTCGCTGCCCACCCACTTCAAGAACATCTTCGAAGGTCACGTCGCGACCCAATACATGAAAAGCGCGGGACGGCCGGATCTTGGCGATCCCGAGGAGGGCGCGACGATTCTGGGGACGACATCCCTGGCCGCCTACCACGGACCGTCATTCATGATCGATGAGCTGACCTACCACTACGAGGGTTTCGATCAGCACACTGTGTTGATCAACTGCCACTATCCGATCGACGAGAACTCCTTCGCGCTGCAATACGGCATCGTTGTGGAGAAGAATCCGTCCATGCCCGACGAGCTCGCCGTCGAAACAGCCATCGCACTGGGCGATTTCGTCAAGATGGGCTTCGAGCAGGACGTGGAGATCTGGCGCAGCAAGACTCGCATCGACAATCCGCTTCTCGTCGAAGAAGACGGGCCGGTGTACCAGTTGCGCCGTTGGTACGAGCAGTTCTATGTCGACGTCGCCGATGTCACGCGGGACATGGTTGACCGGTTCGAATTCGAGCTGGACACGACGCGGCCCCGGGAAGCGTGGATGAAAGAGGTCGAGGCGAATCTTGCTGCCCGGGCCGCGGCGTCCAGTCCTATCGGGTGATGACGGCACCGCACGACAACCGGCTCGACGACATGCCGATGGTGCCGGTGGATTGCCTGCGGTGCGGAGCTGCCGTACTGGTCCGCAAGAGCAGCTGGAGTCAGACCAGCGTGCAGTGGACCGGTACCGCTCTCGGCCGTTGTGAGGAGCGCTGCACGGTACAACAATTGGCGGCGTATGGAGATCGCAGCCTGTTCCTGGCGTGCTCGGCGCTCAGCGGAGCGATCGATGATGCCGTACGCGCGGGGACGCTTCCGGTCGTCGACGGCAGCTTCTCAGACTGATGAAATGGGCTGCGCCGTCAGTCACGGCGCAGCCCCACGGTTTCTAGCTGGACACCGTCACGTCCATGAGAGGGAGCCGCTCCATCGCGGTGGCCCGTGGATCCGGCGCAGCCGCCGCGGCCGCGTGGTTCTCTTCACCACGGGTGTAGGTCCACACGCAGAACGGCTCACCTTGGGCGAATTTGAAGTCCTTGGGTGGCAGGTTGATGGCCAGTTTGCAGCCAGGAAAGAACGGTGCCGAAATGCGTTGCTCGAAAGTGCAATTCATCCAGGCGCGCGCTGGCGGGTACAGGCCCTCGTCGGTGTACTTCTGCAGCACCTCGCAACGGCGCATGTTCAACACGACGTGGTCCGGGTTGTAGACGATGTATTCGCCCCCGTAGCCCAGGGTGCCGTCGATGCTCAACACCGCCAGTTTCAGGAAGTCCACCACATGCACCGGCTCGATCTTGAGGACCTTCGCCAGTTTCGGGTACTGGTAGTCGATGATGAGCTGGTACATGTCGGGCAGCCCCAGCCATACCTCCTCTTCGGGAATGATCTTCGTCCATTGGTCGATGAGGTAGTTGTGCCCCTTGAGGTACTGGTCCCAGTAGGTCTTGATCAGGCGGATCAGAGCCGGCTTCGTGAGATCCTCGGTCTGTACGTCGAACGGAATCGCTTGGTATTGCGCGTCTTTCCAGTCCCAACCGGGCGGAGCGATGAAGCGTCCCATGGGCATGACCTGACGCATGCCGGCCCGGGAGACCTGGGCGGTCACATCCATCGCGGCATTGATGCCGACCTTCTCCGAATAGATCTTCACGTGCGCATACGGCATGAAGTTCAGAACATCCTCGAACACGCGTGCCAGGCCGACCAGAAAGTCGCGGGAGAAGTCCTGGATGTTGCCGACCTTGCCCATGAAGTCGTGGGTGTAGTCGTCGTAATTCAATTCCTTGGTCTCCGTGGTGATTTCTTCAGATTCGGGGGTCATGTTTCCTCCTCGGTGGGCTGTGCCGGGTGAGCATCAATAGGCGCGGGACGGGTAGCGACCACTGTTTCGCGGCTGGCAACGCGGCGGGCATCCCGCTGTCAGATTCAGCATGCATGTCAGAATCTGACAGGTTCAACGGTAGTGTTCGGGAGACGTACGTCACTACCGGATTCCCTGTCATCGGGATACGGATTGCCGTGCCGGCGCCGCATTGCAAGGGAGACGAAATACTATGAGCCGCAACGCCGAAACCAGGAGGATGCATGCGGGCTGAGGGTAGGACGGCGACGCTGACGGAGCGCCGTGCCGAGGAGCTCCGACTGGATATCGCCATTGCCGCGCGTGACATCTTCCTCGCGGAGGGATCGACGTCGGCGACGGTCGAGCGCATCTGCCAGGCCGTCGGTATCGCGCCGCGGACTTTTCATCGGCATTTTCCGGTCAAAGAAGACGTCGTCATGCCGCTGTTCCGTCAGTTCGGCAGGCTCAGCGTCGAGGTATTGTCGGCCGCTCCGCCAGACGGTGATGTCGTGGACATCCTCGTGGACGCATTCAGTACCGAGGTGCCCAAACGTGGACAGGTGGAGTTCGACCGCACGTTCATGGCACTGGTGGTCGGTGCACCCCAGTATCGGCTGCGTTGGTTGGACTGGGGTCAAGAACTTGTCGGGCCGATCACCGAGTTTCTCGACACCCGGATCGGCCTGGACGATGATCCGATGACGCGGGAGTTACCGGCGCAGTTGATCATTCAGGCGTGCCGGCATGCCTATGTGCAGTGGGTCGAGCACGGTGACTTCGACCGCCTGCGATCGGTGCTGCGGACCGGGATGGGGATGGTTGTCGGGGCCTTGCCGGGCGCCGAACCGGGAAACTGATGGGTGCCTCGTCCGGTAGGGCCCCGCGGCACGCCGGTCCTGCGCAGCTTCCCGTGCGGAACCGGCGTGCTTTCTTGACATCGAGGCATCGTGCCCGAGGGAAAGTCGGGGGACTACGCGTGCGCGCCGCCGTCGACCCGGATTTCGGTGCCGGTGATGAATGCGCCGTCGTCGGAGGCCACCATGGCGATCACCGCGGCGACAGCACTCGGATCGCCGAGGATCGGGTTGTCCCGGCCGTGCAGTAGCGGCGTCTGCTTGGCCCACAATCCCAAGTCGTAGCCTTCGGGCATCTTCTCGAGTGTGGTGTTGGCCAACGCGGTAGAGACACCGCCTGGCTGGACGTTCACCGCACGCAGGCCCTGTTTCGAGTACTCCAGTGCCAGTGAGTGGGTGAAGCTCAGGACCGCGCCCTTGCTGGCGGCGTAGGCCGCCATGTAGGGGTGGGCGAAAGTCGCCGCGGTGGAGGTGAAGTTCACCACCACGCCACGGCCCGACTCCAGCAGGGCCGGGAGTGCCTGACGTGTCATCAGGAAGGTACCGGTGAGATTGACTGCGAGCGTCCGGTTCCAGTCCGCCAACGTGGTCTCGTGGGTATGCGAACAGGTCTGTATCGCCGCGACGTTGACGAGTACGTCGAGGCCACCCAACTCAGCCACCGCACCGTCGACGGCGGCGATGACTGCATTCTCGTCCGAGATGTCGAGTGTCGCGGTGGTCAGGCGCTTGGCGGTGCCGGCGTTTTCCGCAGCGTCGGCAGTGGTCGCCAGTCCGTCGGCGGCGATGTCGTAGGCCACCACGGTGGCGCCCTCATCGAGCAGCCGTGCGGTGGTGGCCGCGCCGATGCCGGACCCGGCCCCCGTCACGATGACGCGACGGTCGGTGAAACGATCCATTTTCCAGTGCCTTTCGCGGTCTATGCGAGTTGGAACGCGCTGACAGGCGCGTCTTCCGGGTACGTCGTCGGGGCACCCAAGTCGTAGGCCGCGTTGAGTGCGCCGATGAACGCGGCGTCGTGGAGGGGCTCGCTGGGGACGTCGAGTTTGATGCCCTTGCCTTTGAGGTCATCGACCATCATGCCGATGGCGCGTTCGATCGTGATGTCGTCGGAGCCATCCATGTTCTTCTTCAGTTCGTCGTAGTCCGAGAACACTTCGGCGGACCAGTGCACCAGGAACCTCAGCTCGTCGGTGTGGTGACTCCCGATGACATCGTCACCGTTCTTCAGCAACCATTGATCCCGGTCGGCCGGGTCGCCGGTGAACACGGTGTCGAAGGACAGGCCGGCGGGAACCTGCTGTGCCAGAGGCCCGTTGGCCTCGCCGCGATGCATCATCATCTCGTTCTGCACGACCACACCCCGGTTGTTGATCGGCGGCAGTACCCGTCCGGGCGCCTTGAGCGGTCCGTCGGGCCAGTACGTGAATCCTGATTGTTCATCGAGGGAGAACCAGGTGATGACCTGGGCCATCTTGATCAGGTAATCGGTGAACAGCCCTGATTTGCCCATCACGCTGCACAGCCAGGTGGGTGCGTTCTCGTAGCGCACACCACGGAAGCTCGGGGAGTCCAGATGACCGGGATCGCGGTTGGCGCATGGGCCATTGATGTTGAACAGCATTATCTGTGGCTTCGCGTACTGCGCGTTCCAGTAGCTCTTGGCGTGCTCGAGGAAGGCGCTGTGGTAGAAGCAGTCGTGCAGCTCGGGGTACAGGACGGCACCGTAATTGGCGAGATAGCCGCGGAACGTCGGAGTGAGAAACAGATCCAGGGACGGGGTGAACCCCTCTGGGAACGAACCGCTCATGGTCGCCATCAGCTCGTCCGCGGAGGCGAAGTGCTGCGCGATGATCAGCTTCCACGGGCCCTGGTCGTGCACAATGTCGAGCAGTCGCCGCCGCTGGTCGGGGGTGTAGACATCGGTGATCTCGCGCGGTGGCGCGGCGGGACGGAGGACGTCGGACAGCTCGCGTCGCCGCTCATCGGTCAGCATGGTGTTCTCCTTCGGTGGTGAGTGTGTCGACTGTCGACGTTGGGGCAGAAGCGCTTTGCATGAGGGATCCGTTGGTGGATCGGCCGGTGGCACCGGGATGGGCGAACTTTGCGCGCACCAGCGCACCGACTTCGGCCATGGCCAGCCGGCCGCGGGCGGTCGCGTCTGATCGCATCAAGAACCCGTGGTACATCCCGGGATAACGCGTGAGAGTGGTCTGTACTCCCGCCTCCCGTAACCGATTGGCGTAGCGCTCACCCCAGTCCCGGATGGGGTCGCACTCGCCGGTGACCACGATCGCCTGGGGCAGGCCGCTCAGATCGGTTGCGTAGGCCGGCACCTGATAGTGCGAATGCGGCCAATCGCCACTACGGTCGACCAGTTCGTGCATGTAGACGATGTCGTCGTGGCGCAGCATCGGTGCGTCGGGCATCGCGGTGATCGATGGTGCGCCCATGTCGCGATCCAGGCCGGGGTAGAGCAGGACCTGCAGGGTTATCTGCGGCCCGGCGTGGTCACGCGCCGCCAAAGCCACTGCGGCAGCCAGTGATCCACCGGCACTGTCGCCGACCACCCCCAGCCGTCCGGCGTCGATGTCGAGTTCGGACGCATTGGCGGCGATCCATTCCGTCGCTGCGTAGGCGTCGTCGAACTGCGCGGGTGGTGGTGACTCCGGTGCCAGGCGGTACTCGACGGCTGCGACGGCGACTCCGGTGGCGTGGGCCAGTTCTCTCGCCAACGGTTCGAACGAGTGGTTGGAGCCCATGACGAGCCCGCCGCCGTGGAAGTAGACCAGGACTGGGAGGCGTTCATCCGTGCTGGGCCGGTACAGGCGGACCGCCAGCGGGCCGGCAGGCCCCGGGGCCGTGAGGTTCTGTGTGCTGGCCATGGTCGGCATGTCAGGGAGCGGCGCGGATTCGATACCGGCGCGGACGGCCGGCAGGCCGCGGGTCCGCATCGGTGCGATGTCTCCGAAAGATGCGACCCGGACGGCGGCATCGTGATCGAGTTGTGGTGTAGGCATCTCAGTTGTGGGTGGGGTCGAACCGGCGATGCTCGCGCAGTTGTGGCGCCTGCTGGCTGGTCAGTACGCGGGCACGTTCGGACATCGCCGCACCGACATAGTCCGGTTGGGTGATGAGATAGAAGCGTCCTTCGGCGGCTTGATCGAAGACCACCTGTGCGGCGGCGAGGGGGTCCATTGCGGCTGCTTTGATATCGAGCATGGCCGCGCGCTGCCCCTCGGCGGCATCGGTGTTCCCGGTGTCGACTCCGCCCGCGGATTCGAAGATGTTGGAGACGACGGCTCCCGGCAGGACGGCCTGGACGTGAATGTGACGAGCATGGCCTGCGGACTGCACCTCGAGATTCAGGCATTCGGTCAGCGCCAGCACGGCATGCTTGCTCATGATGTAGGGCGCCTGCAGGGGAACCACGGCGACCCCGCCGATCGAAGACAGATTCCACACCCACGCGGGCGCATCGGTGGACATCATTCGTGGCAGAAACGCGCGAATGCCATGGAATACGCCGTTGATGTTGACGTCGACGATCCGCTGCCAGTTGGCCAATGGGGTATCCCACAGGTAGCCGAACTGTTCGACTCCCGCGTTGTTGACCAGCAGTCGCACGGCACCGAATTCGTCGAATACCCTGTCCGCCAGCCGCTGTACCGCCGCGGCATCACGAACGTCGCAGACGGCGTCGACTGCGTTTCCTCCGGCCACGCGGATTTCGTCACGCAGAGCCGCAATGGCGGCGGCGTCGATGTCGGCCAACACCACCGTCATACCGAGCTGACTGGCGTGACGCGCCAGGCCGGCGCCGATGCCGGCGCCGGCGCCGGTGATGACGGCCACGCCACCACCGAAGATCGCGTCAGCGGTCACGCGGGTTGCCCGTTGGCGGCCGCGGCCTTCGCGGCGTGCTCGGCGAGCGGGATCGAGTTCTCGGCGTCCAGCACCACCGTCATCGAGGTGAACACCAACGCATCACCCGCGCGCCGAATGCCGACGTCGACCACGCCGCTCGACACCCCGAACGGGACGTTGTTGGTGATCTGGTTGACGTACAGATAGAACCGCACCGTCGTGACCTCACCCTCGGTTCCGGTCCGGAAGACGTTGGTCGCGTGGTGGCGGCACGGGTACGGGTTCTCGTTGCGGTGCTCGGTGAGCCAGGCGAGAGTCTCTGCGCCGCCGTGCAATTCGGCCGCCAGCAGATGCTCGAATGGGCAGTTTCCGGAATCCGAACGGCTCAGATACTCCATCTCGTCGCCGATCCGAGCCGCCACTTCGGCGAAGTTTCCCTGGTCGTAGTGAAACCAGAACTCGGCGATGAATTCTTGGGCCTCAGGCAAGCTGATCGAGTTGCTCATACCGGTCAGTCAACTCGCCGGAGTTGCTCGTCACAGCGCCCGTGACCGGTCACCGGAATAATCCCGAAAGCTACCCGGTGCCAGTGATCAACGCCCACACGCCGGTGCGGCCTGCTTCAGCCGCCGCGGCGGCGACCTTCCGGTCCCAGAAGTGCACAGAACCGTTCTCCGAGCGCCACGCCAGGGCTGCGCGGGTCCATTCGTGCAGGCGGTGTTCGCGTGTCGTCCCGATCGCACCGTGCACCTGGTGGGCATGACGTGTCACGGCCGACGCCGCATGCCCAGCGCAGGACCGTGCGACTGCGATCTGGAAGTCGAGATGGTCTGTCAGCCATCCTGTTTCGAGTGCGGTGTGCAGTGCCGCTTCGGTAGCCGAGCGCGCAACCGCCGCCTCGGCGGCGGCATCTGCGATCAGGTTCTGGATCGCCTGGAACTTGGCGAGGGGACGGCCGAACTGGATGCGCGACATCACGTGCTCAACCGAGGCCGCGATCGCGCAATCCAGTGCGGCACAAACCTGAATGGCTCTCACCAACGCGGCCTTGCGCTCGAGTTCGGTGACCAACTCGGGCGCTACCGCCTGTCCGGGCCACCCGGCCGCATCGACTCTCACGGTGTCGCGCGGTTCGCCGATCAGGTTGCGTCCCGGGGCGATCGTGATTTCCGTGGTGTCGACATCGGCGACACGATAGCCGTCGCCGGTCCGCCACACGGTGACGATCCGGTCGGCGGAGCCGGCCCAGGGCGTCGGCGCCCGAGGTGCATCGGGTTGCGGCACCACGTGGATCGTGCGGAGCGCGTCGTCGACTTCGTGGCCGACGGCCTCCAGCAGCCAGCACGCCAAGAGATCATGCTCGGCCAACGGCAGCCGTACCCCGTGCCGCACTGCGGCGGTGAGTAATTCAGCCGATTCGCGCCAGCTCGCGCCGCTACCGCCGGATTGTTCCGAACCGGTCAGCCGCACCAGCCCGAGCTCATCGAGCCGTTGCCACAATGTGCGGTCAAAGTCGACTCGTGCCTCGGCCGGCCCAGGATCGTGGGACAGCCGGTGGTCGGCGAAGACGGCGTCCATCATGTCGACCAGATCGCGATCGACTGTCGGCGCGCTTGTCATCGATCCGATTGCGTTCATCGCAACCCCAATCCCCGCGCGATGACGCCGCGCAGTACCTCGTTGGTTCCGCCGCGCAGGGTGAATCCGGGGCGCTGGTCGACCGCGTGGAACACCAGATCGGCCCACGACGAGTCGACCCTGCTCTCATCACCGGTGCGCAGATCGGCGTAGTCGGCGATATCGCCCTCGACGGTGGTGCCGAGGACCTTGACCACGGCTGCGGAGACATCGGCGGCCTCGCCGCGTTGCAGGGCATCTGCCACAGCCATCGATGTGTGATGCAGCCCGGCGATACGTGCCACCAATCGGCCCATCTCGACGTCGCACGAAACATCTTGTGGAGCAGCCTGTTCGAGTGCAAAGCCCAGGAGTGGAAACGTCGAGAGGAACCGTTCCGGGCCACTTCTCTCGAAGCTCAACTCGGAGGTCACCTGGCTCCAACCCTGCCCGATTTCTCCGAAGACCCGGGAGTCGGGCACGAACACCTCATCGAGAATCACCTCATTGAAGTGGTGCCCACCGTTCATGGAGATGATGGGCCGAACGTCTACGCCCTCGGTGGCGAAGTCGACGATGAACTGGCTGAGCCCCGCGTGCCGATGTGCCGAGTCCGCCGGTGCGGTGCGGGCCAAGACGATGAACGCGTGGGCCCGGTGCGCCCCCGAGGTCCATACCTTGGTCCCGGTGATCGCCCAGCCCCCGTCGGCACGGACTGCTCGCGTGCGCACGCTCGCGAGATCCGATCCTGAGTCGGGCTCGCTCATTCCGATGCCGAAGAAGCACTCACCGCGGACGATGCGGGGCAGGTACTCGTGCTTCTGTTCTTCGGTGCCGTACTTGAGAAGCGACGGCACGATCTGGCGGTCGGCGATCCAATGGGCGGCCACCGGCGCCCCGGCGGCCAGTAGTTCCTCGGTGACGACGAAGCGGTCGTGAAACGAACGGCCGTGCCCGCCATAGTGTTCGGGGACCGTCATACCCAACCAGCCTTGTCGTGCCAGCGAACGGGTGAAGGTCTCGTCCCAGCCGCACAACCAGGCGTCGACCGACGGCGTGAAGGCGCCCACAGCCAGTTGTTCGGCGAGGAACGTCCGGACCTGGCCGCGCAACGCGTCAGCAGCTGGGTTCGAGCTGCTCGCCGGCGGCACCAGACGTCTCAGGGTCGGCGTCATGAGGTCTTCCACTTCGCGATGCGCTCGTGGTGCGCTGTGTCATGGTGGGCCAGCGGTTGCATGGCTGCGGCCATGCTGAGGGTCGATTCCAGTGTGCCGGTGATGGATTCCTGAAGCAGTCGTTTGGCCATCCGCAGCGCGTGCGGGGGATTGGCGGCGATGCGCTCGGCCAGGGTGTGCGCTTCCGCAAGCAGATCCTCATGGGCCACAACGCGGCTCACCAAACCCCAGTCGAGCGCCGTTGCGGCATCGATGCGGTCACCGGTGAAGGTGAGCTCGGCGGCGCGGGAGTATCCGATGGCCCGCGGCAGAAACCAGGATCCGCCGTCGCCGGGAATCAAGCCGAGCTGCACGAAGCTCTCCGCGAATGACGCGCGCTCCGAGGCGATGCGGATGTCACACATCATCGCCAGATCGCAGCCGGCGCCGATCGCGGCGCCGTTGACCGCGGCGATGATGGGGACTTCGAGCCGGCTCATCGCACGTGGGATGCGTTGGATGCCATCGATGTACGCACGACGCTGGTCGATGGGGGCGAGGCCGAACATGCCGCGGCGGTCGGCCATCTCCTTGACATTGCCGCCGGCCGAAAAGATCTTCCCGCGACCCGTGAGGATGATCGCCCGAACTGCGTTGTCGCGGTTGGCTGCATCGATGTTGGCCTCGATCGCCGCGATCACATCCGGGGAAGATATGGCGTTGCCTGCCTCTGGGAGATCGATCGTCCAGAGCTGGATCGAGCCGCTGGTGCTGACATCGACGGGTGCCTTCACGGCCGTGCCCTGAGTTGAAGGGACTTCGTCTGCAGATACTCCTCGAAGCCGAATCGCCCGAGCTCCCGGCCGATTCCCGATTTCTTGTAGCCGCCGAACGGCGCGGTGGGGTTGTAAGGACCGCCGTTGATGTCCAGCTGTCCGGTCTGAATCTGACGTGCGAACGCGATCGCGGTGTCGTCGTCGGCGGCCCACACCGCCCCCGACAGGCCGTAGGGTGTGCCGTTGGCGATGCGCAGGGCATCGTCGTCGTCGGTATAGGGGATGACGGCAAGTACGGGTCCGAACACTTCTTCCTGTCCGAGTTCAGATTCCGGGTCGACATCGGCGAATACCGTTGGTGCCAGGAAGAACCCGATGTCACGGATCCGCTCGGAGCCCCCGGTGAGCAGACGCGCGCCATCACGCTGCGCGCGGTCGATGAATCCGCGCACCGTGTCGAACTGGGATTGTGAGGCGGACGGGCCGATCCGGGTGGCCGGGTCCCAGGGATCGCCGACGGTGTAGCGGCCCACCGCCGATTCGATCAGTTCTAGTGCCTCACGGTAGCGCCTCTGCGGCACAAGCATTCTCGTCCACGCCATGCAGGTCTGGCCGCCGTTGAGGAACGCGTTGCCGACGCCGACTTTGACCGCGGTGGCCAGGTCGGCGCCATCGAGGATGACGTTTGCCGATTTTCCGCCGAGCTCGAGGGCCACCTTCTTGACTGACTGGCCCGCCAGCTCGCCGACACGGGATCCCACCCCGGTGGACCCGGTGAAGGACACGAAGTCGACGTCTGGGTGACTGGCGAGGCGCTCACCGATCACCCGTCCAGGGCCGGAAACGATGTTGACCACCCCGGGCGGCAGTCCCGCTTCCTCGCAGGCTTCGATGAACGCGAACACCGACAGCGGTGCCTCGTTGCTCGGTTTGAGCACGACGGTGCAGCCCGCGGCGATGGCCGGAAGCACCTTGGCGACCACCTGGTACAGCGGATAGTTCCACGGGGTGATGGCGCCGACAACCCCGTAGGGCTCGCGCAGCACCAGCGAATTGCCCACGCGCTCTTCGAAATCGAACGTGTCCAAGACGTCGGCAAAGCCGTTGGCGACGGCGAGCGGTACCTGCGTTTGCACCGTCTGCGCGATTCGTACCGGGGCGCCCATCTCGGCGGTGATGAGGTTGGCGATGTCCGGCAGGCGCTTCTCCATCGCATCGATCACCCGGCGCAGCCGCTGCCGCCGCTCTGGGACGGTGATCGCCGGATCGAAGGCGCGGCGTGCTGCGGCGACCGCCGCGTCGACATCGGCTTCGTCGCCGGCCGGGACATGGCCGATCACCACTTCGGTGGCCGGGTCGACGACGTCGATGACACCGCTGCCCGACGGGGCCACCCAGCGGCCGTCGATGAAAAGCTCGGAACGTTGGTGAGTGTGCATATTCGTCCTTTGCGAACTACGGGGTGATGCTGGCACGGATGTCGCGCTTGCCGTCCGCCGCGGCGAAGGCGTCATTGATGTCGTCGAGCGAGTACGTCGTTGCGGCGAGCCGGTCGAAGGGCAGTTCATGTTGGTGACGGTCCAGGAAGGTCAGGGCGCGAGACAGCACTGCCGGGTCGTACAGCGAAACGCCGACCATGGTCTTGTTGCTGAAGACGAATCGCGAGGGGTCGAAGGCGAACGTCTGGCCGGCGTTGATGTTGCCGATCTCGACGTAGCGGCCGAACTGTCCCAGCATCTGCAGGCCCTCTTCGATCGCCGAGGGGTGCCCGACGACTTCGACGACGACGTCGGCACCGTGTCCGTCGGTCAGCGCACGAACGGCTTTGGCTCGGTCCCTGGGCGTCGCGACCTGGTTCAGATCCAGCACGGTGTCGGCACCGAAGGCGGCCGCCAACTCCAGCCGTTCGGCGATGCCGTCGATCGCGATCACGTTCGCGGCGCCGCGCGCTTTGGCGACCGCGATCGCATAGAGGCCCAGAGCTCCGGCCCCTTGCACGACAACGTGTTCACCGAGTTGCAGGTCGACGCGTTCGAACCCGTACATCACCTGGGACAGAGCACAATTGGCGCCTGCCGCGATGTCGTCAGCGACGCTGTCCGGAACCGTGTAGACGACGGCGCCGGCCGGCAGCAGGTAGTAATCGCCGTAGCCGCCGACGAAATATGGTGGCTCGTCGGCCCGGCCCAGCATGGCCATCTTCAGCTTCAGGCAGCCGTTTCGTCGCCCGGCAAGGCAATTGCGGCAGCTGTGGCAGCTGTAGAAGTAGGGGAACACCACTCGGGTGCCGGTCTGCAACGGCTTGCCGTTCGAGTCGGTCGAAACACCGTCACCCAGCGCCTCGACAGCCCCAACCATTTCGTGCCCGAGCACCGTTGGCAGTTGCCCACCGAGACCTCGGGTTGCGAACGTGCCGTGCCAGGCGTGTACGTCCGACCCGCAGATGTTGGCGCGGGTCACGCGGACCAGGATTTCACCCGGTCCGACCTCTGGCAGCGTGACGGTCTCGATCTGAAATGGCTTGCCGGGCTCATCGAATCGCGCGATGCGGCCTTTGTACATATGTTGTGTTCCTTCAGTTTTGCGCGAATTCGGGGCTGAATTCTTCACGCAGTCGGCGTTTGAGCAATTTGCCGCTGGGGTTCTTCGGGAGGGAATCGACGAAGAAAACCCGTTTGGGAGTTTTGAAGCCTGCGAGATGACCACGGCAGTGGGTGAGGACTTCGTCTTCGGTCAGCGTCATCCCGGCGCGGGGGACCACGGTGGCGACGACAGCTTCGACCCACAGCGGGTGCGTCAACCCGAAGACGGCGGCTTCCTCGATACCGTTGTGCAGGTACAGGATTTCTTCCACTTCGCGGCTGGCGACATTCTCCCCGCCGGTCTTGATCATGTCCTTCTTGCGGTCCACCACGTGCAAGAGGCCGTGCTCGTCGTAGAAGCCGAGATCACCGGAATGGAACCAACCACCGGCGAACGCCTCCGCGGTCTTGTCCGCGTCGTCGAGGTAGCCCAGCATCAAATGTGCACTGCGGTGGGCGATCTCGCCGACGGTTCCCGGTGGTACGGGAGTGTTCGTCTCGTCGAGGATGGTGGTTTCGACATTGACCACCGGTCGGCCTGCCGATCCGGCGTGAGCGTCCTGTTCCTCCGGTCCGAGCGCCGAGGCCAGGGGCGCCATCTCGGTCTGGCCGTAGAAGTTCCACAAGCGCAGACCCGGCAACCGGCGACGCAACTCGTGCAGGATTTCGGTGGGCATCGGTGAGGCGCCGTAGTACCCCTTGCACAGGCTGGACAGGTCGACCTGGTCGAAGACGGAGCTGCGCAGCAGGCTGATCCACACAGTGGGCGGCGCGAAGTAACTGGTGGCGTGGTGGCGCTCGATGGTGCGCAGGACCAGTTCGGGTTCGGGGCGGGGCAGGATGATGCTTGTCGCGCCGAGATAGATTGCGGTGGCCAGGAAGTTGTCGAGCTGTGCGCAGTGGTACAGCGGCAGGGAATGGATGACGACGTCGTCGCCAGACATCGAGCCGGCGACGATGGTGCTGATGTACTGCCACATCAAGCTGCGGCTGCTGTGCATCACCCCCTTCGGCCGCGACTCGGTGCCACTCGTGTACATCACCCGGACGAGCTGTTCGTCGCCGAGAAGATGGTCCGGGGCAGTGCTCGTGGCGGCGAGCCAATCGGCGAAATCTGGCCATCCAGAGGGACACTGCTGCCCGGCCGGAGCCAGCGCTGCGGTGACGTGCACTGCGGTGCCGCGGCGCAGCGCGTCCGCCGCCACCGGCGCCAGGTCCGCTTCGACGATGAGCCCGGCAGCATTGCTGTGCGCCAGGATGTAGGTGATCTCTTCGGCGGTGAGCATGAAATTGATCGGGACCAGAACCACGCCGGCACGGGCCGAGGCGAATGTCAGTACCGCGTACTGCCAGCAGTTCCGTGACAACAACGCAAGCCGGTCTCCGACCCGAAGACCGTTGTCGCGCAACGCCGCAGCGGCACGGTCGACCAGGTGGTCGAACTCGGCGAAACTCAGCGACACCTCGCCGTCGACGATCGCTGTCTTGTTCGGCTGTCTGCGCGCCGCCCGGCGTGGAATGTCGGCGAGGCTGTGGCTGCGGGCCCGGGCGATAACGGTGTCCAGGTCATCAGAATCCATGCGGTGAAACGTATGTAGCGCACCGAGTTGCTCGCAGGATCGTATCCCGCTCAGAGGTCAAAGCAGCGGCGGCGAAAGGGCGGTCCCTTCGATACTCGATTGCATGACCGCCGCGACCGAATCGTCCTCACCTGTAGCCAGCGCTGCTGACCCTGACGCCCTGCGTGCACACCTGATGCAGGCAGATCCCGGTGTCCTCGTCGCTGTGCTCGCACAGATGACCGGCGATGCATCGGTCGTCGATCGGTACGCCCCCAAGATCGATCACGTGCAGGACCCGCCTGAGCGGGCGGGGACCACCGATCCCGAAACCATGCACGCGCTGGTCGGCGAGATCAGCACTGCGCTCGTCGACTTCCGGCCCGAGGACGCGGCCGGCGCAGACCGCGACCTGTTCACCCGGGTGCTGCCGCTGGCGGTGGGCGGTCCGGTAGATGACGAATTCGTCGACCTGCTGATCGAGCAGGGTGGTTTCCGCCCGTCGCAACCTACGCTGCCGCGCACGGTGCCGATTCCCCAGACCACTTCCATGGCCATCATCGGGGCCGGGTTGGCCGGCATCGCGGTAGCACTGGCGGCTGCCGAGGAGGGCGTCCAGTTTCAGATTTTCGACCGCAACAGCGAAGTCGGGGGTACGTGGCTGACCACCACGTACCCGGGCATCGGCGTTGACACCCCGTCGGCCTACTACTCGCTGTCGCGTGAAGTGAACCCGGAATGGTCCAGCTATTACCCGCAGGGCGCCGAGTACCAGGCTTATCTCGTCGCGCTCGCGGACAAGCACGAGCTGCGCAAGCACATCCGGTTCGGCACCGAGGTGGAGGCGTTGCGGTGGGATGAAAGTCGTCAGCAGTGGCAGATTCATTCGCGCGGCGCCGACGGAAGCACGACGGTTGACCATGCCAGTTTCGTCGTAACCGCGGCCGGCTACCTGAATCGTCCCCGCTTTCCCGATCTCGAGGGCCGGGAGAGCTTCGGCGGCATCAGCATTCACTCGGCGCAGTGGGATCCCGCGCTGGACCTGACGGGCAAGAAGGTGGCGATCATCGGTGCCGGCTGCACCGCGGTGCAGATTGTCGATGCCTGCGTCGACCAGGTCGAACACCTCACCGTGTTCCAGCGGCAGCCTCATTGGGTCGCTCCCCGCAAGCGGTTGTCCGACGACGTCCCGGAACATCGCCGCTACCTGGGGCGGGTGCTGCCGTTCTACGCCATGTGGAACCGGGTCAAGTCGTACTGGGCCACCGCCGACAACAACTACCCGGTCATCCTGCAGGACCCGGAGTGGTCCAAGAACCATTTGTCGATCTCGCCCGCCAACGACGTGCTGTTGCAGATGTGCACGGACTACATCAACCAGATGTTCGGCGCCGGAACAGAATTGGCCCGCAAAGTCACGCCCGATTTCGCCCCGTACGGCAAGCGGATCATCCGCGACCCCGGCGGCTACTATGCCGCGTTGACCCGTGATCACGTCGACGTCGAAGCCAGCGAGCCGGCCGCGGTGAACGCCGATGGGATTGTCACGCACGACGGCCGACAGATCGACCTCGACGTCATCATCTACGCCACCGGCTACCACCTGGACTTCCTGTCGACGATCGACATCCGCGGTCGCGACGGCCGGGCGTTGTCCGCTGAGTGGGGCGACAGTCCGCGTGCCTACCGAGGTGGCACGGTCCCGGGCTTCCCCAACCTGTTCATCACGTCAGCACCGAATTACAGCCCAGGCCACGGCGCGGGCGCCAACTTCTCGATGGAGGTGCTGGCGCACTACATCATCGAGTGTCTGCAGCTGATGGCGCTGCGCGGCGTGCCGACCATGGAGGTCACGCGCAATGCGTACGACGAGTACGTCGAGGGCATCGACGAGACGATGCGCGGCACCGTGTGGTGCCATACGCCCAACGCCCACACCTACTACCGGTCCGGTTCAGGGCGCGTCGTGGTGGCCACACCATATCGACTGGTCGACTTGTGGCGTCAGCACCGGGCACCCATCGAGGAAGACTTCATCCTGCAATGACAAGGCTCTTGGCCGGTAAGACCGCACTCGTGACGGGCAGTAGCCGGGGGATCGGACGGGCAATCGCACAGCGGCTGGCGGCCGAAGGGGCCACGGTCGCGGTCACCGCGCGCGGGCATGGTCCGTCAGCGTCGGTGCGCGCCGGCGTGAGTGAGATGATCCCGGGCAGCATCCAGGAAACCGTGCGGCTCGTCGAAGACGCCGGCGGTTCGGCCTTCGGCGTGCCGGCGGATCTCGAAGACCCCGACGCGCGTGGCGGCCTTGTCGAGGCGGTCCTGGAACGGACCGGGCGCATCGACATCTTGGTCAACAACGCCGGTTTCGCCGACTATGCCGTGGTCGAGGACATGCCGATGGCAACCTTCGACCGGACAATCGACCACTACCTGCGCATCCCGTTCGCCCTGACGAAAGCCGTTGTGCCGCACATGAGAAGCCAGGGTGCGGGCTGGATCGTCAACATCGGCTCGGTTACCGGGGTGGCCCCGGCGCGGCCGTATCGGGACTACAACAAGACCGCCGGCGATGTCATCTACGCATCGTGCAAGGCGGCTCTGCACCGGTTCACCCAAGGGGTGGCAGCCGAGTTGGTCGATGCGAACATCGCCGTCAACTGTGTGGGTCCGTCCACTGCGGTGCGTACCCCTGGCGCCGCCGCGCTCATTCCCGAATCGTTTCCCACCGAGCCGGTCGAATATCTGGCAGAGACGGTGCTGGCCATGTGCCACGCGCCCGCCGCGGAGCGGACGGGTCTGGTGGCGTTCAGCTTGCACTACCCATGGTCCCAACAATTGCCGGTGCACTCGCTGGACGGCGGCGCGGTTCTGCCGCCGCTGCAACCGCCGGCATCGGCCAATCCGAACATCCTGCCCGCCGGGGTTTAGCGGCCCCGTCAGCGCAGCACCGGCGTGGTCAGCTCACAGAAGCTGTGGCACAGACGATCTCGGATGATCACGTCGGTGGTTTCCGGGTCGAACCAGCGGTCGACGACCGCCCAATGGATAGGGTGCATCAGGTACGGCCCCATCAGCCCGTCGACGTCGGTGAATTCCTGCTCGAACACGTGCGTCCACGGGCTGGTACCGATAGCGGTGTCGACACGACTGAGCTGCCACGCCGCGATGGTCGAAACATATCTTGGCATCGAAGCCAATTCGCGTTCGAAGTCGGCAATGGTGTCGGCGTCGACGCCGGGGTCGACACGCAGCAGTAGTGCGCGGTACACGGTGCCGCTACCGCTGCGTGTCGGGGTTCCGCGATAAGTCGCGCCGTTGACGTGCATGATCGCCGGATCGGCCAGAATGTTGTCGAAAGTGCTTTGCCGCCAGGAAGCCTGGTCTGCGAAGCGTAGATGGACCAGGATGTCGCCACCATTGCGTGAGCCCGACAGCGTCGGTTCCACCACATACGCGAGTGCGCCGCTGTCGTGGGCTGCCGCGCGCAAGTTCTCCAGGATTCGTACCCGATCGGATTCGTCGACGTCGATCAGGCGCGTCACGCCGACGGTGGCACCCTCTGCTGCCGGTTGTGGTTGCCGCGCAACGACATCACCTGCGGGGGCCACGTTTTCGGGAGACGCGGCCACGCTGCGGTTGCGTTCGACAATGAGGCCGGCCACGCTGTCCCACCACTGTGCCAGTGTCGGATCGCCGCGACCCTGCCATGTCATCTGCCACCACGCCTGCGGGCTGGGCAGGGACCAGGTGATGGTGACGACGTTGGTTCGGTCGTCGAACCAGATCGGTGGACTGACCAGAATGTCCCACATGGTCATACCGCGCTCGATGGCGCCGGGGGCGTATCCGGCGAGATAGGCGTCGATGAATTTCTGGGCACACCCGGGTGCGGTGACCACGCGGTCGATGACGAACACTTCGTCCATGGGTAGAGGCTAGGCGCAGAGGGCGTTGCGCGGTCCGCCTCTTCCCGGTTACCGGGAACGGATCTTTGCTCCTCGGTGATGGGCGGCAATGGTGATCCCATGGGCGACAATCCCTTTGAACCTGCGCAGCTCGGACCGGTGGTGCTGCGGAACCGAATCATCAAGGCGGCGACCTCGGAGGGGCGCTCGCCCGACGGCGCGGTCACCGATGATTTGATCGCCTTTCACCGTGCCTTCGCCGACGGCGGCGTGGGGATGACCACCGTCGCGTACTGTTGCGTCTCTGCCGAAGCCGCGAGCGCGCCGGGACAGATCGTCATGAGTGCAGCTACGTTGCCGGGCCTGCGCCGGTTGACCGACGCCGTACATACTCGCGGAGCGGCAATTTCGGCTCAACTGGGGCACGCCGGGGTGGTGGCGCCCAAGAAGCTCACCGGTGTTACCGCGGTGGCGCCGAGCAGGTTCATCAACCCGACGTCTTTCGCGTACTGCCGCGCGATCAGCGTCGCGGAAATCCAGACCGTCATCCGGCAGTTCGGGGCAGCCGCCCGCATCGCGGTGGATGCCGGTTTCGACGCGGTCGAGCTTCATTTCGGCCACCTGTACCTGCCCAGCTCATTCCTGAGTCCGCTCATCAACCGCCGCACAGATGGGTACGGTGGGTCGATCGACAACCGGTCTCGACTGGTTCGTGAGATCGCTGAACACGTCCGGACAGTTATCGGCGGCCAGGTCGCGGTGATCGCCAAGCTGGACATGGATGACGGTTTCCCCGGCAGCATCTGGATCGACGAAGCACTGCGCACGGCACAACTCCTCGATGCCGACGCCACGCTTGACGCCATCGAGCTGACCCAAGGTTCCTCGGTCTACAAACCGATGTATCTGTTCCGTGGCGATGTGCCGGCCAAAGAGTTTTCGAAAGTGATGCCCGCCGCGCTGCGCCCCGCCATCCGACTGTTCGGCAAGCAAGCGATGGGCAGGTACCCCTACCGGGACTTGTACATGCTCGACGCCGCTCGGCAATTCGTCCCGCTGATGAAGAACACCAAACTCGTTCTGTTGGGTGGCATTACCAACCGTGAACACATCGAGACCGGCATGCGGGAAGGGTTCGATTTCTTCGCCATGGGGCGGGCGCTGCTTCGTGAACCCGACCGGGTGAACACCATGGTCACGGAGCCGGATTCACGCAGCCGTTGCACCCACAACAACAAGTGCATGGTGACCGTGTTCGGGCGCACCCATTGCGTCCTCGACCCCGAACAACGCTACGGAGTCGCCCAGCGGCTCACCGACGACCGGCGGTGAACTGCCTGCAGCGACCGGGAACCACCTTGGTGCGGGCCGAATTCCATGTTGCGCCAGATGCGGGACGCGGTGATTCGAACCGGCGCCGCCAGCCGCTGATCCAGCGTGATCCGGTCGATCGGCCCGCACACGGATACCGCAGCGAGCGGCTGACCGGGCAGTCCGATGGCTGCCGCCACGCAGCCGATCCCCAGTAGTGATTCCTCGCGGTCGAACGCCACGCCACGTTCGCGGGTCTTCGCCAGTTCGACCGCCACTTGCTGGGTGCCGGTAATCGAGAAACGAGTTTGGCGGCTGCTGAAATCGACTTCCGTGCAGTCGCTTTCGGCGAGGATGGCCTTTCCCAGCGCAGTACAGTGCGCCGGTACGCGATTGCCGACCGAGGTGTGGACGAGATCAGTCAGGTGATCGCCGATTCTCTCGAGACAGATGACGTCGGAGCCGTCGAGGACAGCCAGATGTACTACCAAGCCCGTGGCCCGCTGCAGACTGCGCAGGAGGGGCAGCGCGGCCTGGTGAATGCGGCCCTGATGCAGGGCCAGCGACCCCAGTTCGACCAAGCGGGTCCCGAGTTCGTAGTCGAAACCTTCCCGTCGGAGCCAGCGCAGGTGCACGAGTCGCTCGAGCATGCGGTGCACAGATGAACGCGGAAGACCGGTGCGGTGCACGATCTGCACCATCGTCAGCGGTGTCTTGCCGTCGAAGGCATCCAGCACCAGGGACATCCGGTCAATGGCGGCGATCGGCGTTTCGCCGCGGTTCACGACGGTCGTTGTCATGAGGCGCTCCCAGAGGTCGATAGTCAAAAAAGGACTATGACTATTTTTACCATATGGTGTGCGCGCTGTCACACACTGTGGTTTGGGTTCGAAGGGTGCCCGCTCAGCGGATATTCGTCCCATCCCGGGACCGGTGCCCCGTAACTTCTTGCTGGTAAAGGGATCACAGCCACGTCTGGCCGGTGCTGCCGGTGGCGTCTGATCCGGCAGGCGCGTCGGCAAGGGCAGGTATGAAATCAACCATCTCGGCCATGGCGTTGGTCGCCGCCGCATGGACGGCGATGCCGCTGGCGCACGCGGATATCCGCCACGGGAACTTCGAAGTCAGAATCTCCGGCCGGCATGACTTTCACACCTGGCTATGGGCGCTGTCGAGTTGTCAGGGCGACTGCGTTCACGTTCAGGCGATTCCACAACCGGTGGCGAAGGCCTTTCCCTACCAGGGCGACGCGCATCGTCACGACGGACGGCTGACGCTCACCGTTGATGTGCCGGATGGATTGCGTTGCGGGGATGTCTATTACGGGCCTGTGATACCGACCCGGGATACCTATTCGTGGGATCCGAACACCATGTCCGGCACACTGTCATCATCGTTCGCCACCGGCTGCGATGGAGCGCCCGCGGGCACATTGACCTATCCGTTCGACCTCGTGCAGATGTAATTCGGAAGCTGCTACTCGGTGGCTACGGCGCGCGGCCCGCGAGTAAACCGTACAAGCTACGGACGTATCGCCTTAGGTAGATCGGTGACCCACGGATAGCCCCAGTAGCTGAGGCTCTTGATCAATCCCACGGGTGTTCTCCTGTCAGATCATCGCCCGCAGCGGGCCCTGCGGGTCCACGCCGAGGGAACTCAGGGCCGAGGCGTGGTAGACCGTGCCCGGTACGTGGATGGCGTGCGCCTGGCCGACGTGCACATCCCGCCAATACCGTTGCAGCGGCTTGTCCATCCGCGCGGCGTTGCCCCCGCATCGCGCGAATACTTCATCGACCGCCGAGACGGCGCGCCATACGGCTCGCACCTGGGTGCGCCTGCCGGCCGCGCGGTCCTCGAACGACACTTCCGTGCCGGCGGCGACCATGTCGTACATCCGGTCGACATTGGCCAGCAGCTCCTGCCGGGCGGCGTTGATGTCGGCGGCGGCCTCACCGATGGCATACATGACGTAGGGGTCATCTTTGATCGAGACTCCGCTGGAGTTCACGCGCTCGCGTTGGTAATCGAGTGCGGCGGCCAGGGCGCCTTCGGCGATGCCGATGACGGCCGACGAGATGCCCAGCGGGAACATGGTCGACCACGGCATCAGGTACAGCGTCTCGGTCATCCCGGCCTCGCGTTGGGCGGTGCCGTCCATGACCTTCATCGCGTCCATGGTGCGGTAGGTGGGGACGAAGGCGTCCTTGACGATGACGTCCTTGGAGCCGGTGCCGCGCAGGCCCACCACGTTCCAGGAGTCCTGGACGATCTCGTAGTCGCTGCGGGGCAGGATCATGTGCAGCATCTGCGGCGGCATGACGGGCTTGCCCTCGGCGTCACCGAGCATGGCGCCCAGGATGATCCACTCGCAATGGTCGGTGCCCGAGCTGAACTGCCAGCGGCCGTTGAAGATGTAGCCACCGTCGACTGGCGTGGCGACGCCCTGTGGCGCGTAAGGGGAGGCGACCCAGGTGTCGACATCGTCAGCCCAGATTTCGGACGCGACTCGTGGGTCTGCGTAAGCGAGCTGATACGGATGGACGCCGACGACGCCGTTGATCCAACCCGCGGACGGATCCAGTGCGGCGGTGGCCATCACGGTCTCGGCGAATTCACGCGGGTGGACTTGCAGTCCGCCGTGGGCCTTCGGCTGCAGCAGTCGAATGTTGCCCGCCAACTTCATCAATTTGACCGTCTCGTCGGTGAGCTGCCCGGCCCGTTCTGCCTCGGGGCCCTGGGCGCGCAGTTGGTCGGCGATCTCGCGCACCCGGTCGATTACCCGGTCGGTCATCTTGTCGTCCTATCGTTTCAATGGCTGCCACTGATGGTCCGTCGGTGGAATTTCCGTTGGTGAGAACCGTTCCCGGTGAGCGGAAAATGTTGTGGAGCAGAGGTTTTTCTAAAACTTGATGTGCAGTTCGTCTGATATTGGTGTGGCCTGGCAGGCCAAGATCAGACCGTCGGCGAGGTCCTCTGCTTGCAGTACTTCGGAGGCTGCCATGTCGACTTGGCCACCGAGCACGGTCGCCGCGCACGATCCGCACTGGCCTTCTCGGCACGAGTAGGGCACGTCGAGGTCTGCCGCGATCATCGTGTCGACCAGTGTTGCGCGACGCGGCCATCGCAATCGGTGGCTCGCGCCGTCAAGGTCGATCCGTACCGTTGCAGCGTCTCCGCTATCGGAATGATCTGCTGCGGAACTCATCTCATTGGCAAACGGGTCGCTCGAGAGGGACTGGAACACCTCGAGATGGATGCGCTCACGTGGCACCCCGGCTTCGCTCAGGGCCTCCTTGACGACCGACATGAACGCGGCAGGACCGCAGATGAACGATTCGAAGGTCGCGGACCCGGAAAAGACGGTGCGCGCAAATCCGGTCAGCTGCGCGCGAGTCGGCAACCCCTGCACCGACTCCAACCAGTGCAATACCGTCAAGCGACCGGCGTAACGCGCAGCCAGTTCGCGGAGCTCAGCCGCGAAGATCACCGAACGCTCGTCACGGTTGGCGTAGCACAGCACCACTCGTCCGGAACCGGATGCCATCGCTGATTTGAGGATCGACATCACAGGGGTGATACCGCTTCCGGCGGCCCACAACAGAAAGTCGGTGTCGAGCGAGGACGGTGTGAAGACTCCGGCCGGCGGTAGCACTTCGATGGTTTCGCCAGCAGAAATGTTGTCGCACAACCAGTTCGACCCGTATCCGCCCACAGTTCGCTTGATCGTGACCTTCAGTTCGGAATCGGTGTGCGGGGAACTCGCCAACGAGTAGCACCGGGCCACCGAGCCGGTCTGATCGCTCGGTACGCGCAGGGTCAGGAATTGCCCTGGACGGTAGGTGAAGCGGTCGCGCAGCTGTTCGGGGACCGTGAACACCAACGACCGAGCGTCGGGAGTCTCCTCAACGACATCGGCTACCGCTAGCAATACACCTCGGCCTGCGCTGACGATTTCGGTGCCGGCTTCGACATCGTTCATGTGCTGAAAGTCTGGGACGACAAAGGCACGCACCCAACCGGTCTCTCCGATGAGCGGGATCCCTGCATTGGTTTCCGATCACCGGGAATCGCCGAAGATTCGGCTTGGAGGCGGTACCTACCGTTGCAGGTGTGAGCAGGAGATCGAAGCCTGATTCAAACGACGCCGAGACCTGTGGGCACGCAGTGTGACGGGGAGAAGCGCATGAGTGCGCTGCGGCTCGCAGGCAAAGTCGCAGTCATCACGGGTGCTGCGCGCGGAATCGGCCGCGCCCAAGCGGTGCGGTTCGCCCAGGAGGGCGCCGACATCATCGGGCTCGACCTGTGCGGGCCTGTCGAGACCGTCTCGGTTCCCTTCAGCACTCCGGCCGACCTCGAGGAGACGGCCAGGCTGGTCGCACGGGCCGGCGGCCGGATCCACACCGAGATCGTCGACGTCCGCGACCTCAAGGGGATGCAGGCCGCGACCGACCGGGGCGCCGATGTGTTCGGTGGACTCGACATTGTCTGCGCGACGGCCGGAATCACGTCCCGTGCGATGACCATCGATCTCGGTGAAAACGCCTGGCGCACCATGCTCGACGTCAATCTGACCGGAGTGTGGCACACCTGCAGGGCCGGCGCCGAACACCTGATTGCACGCGGTGGCGGCGCCATGGTGCTGACGAGCTCAATCGCCGGCGTGCGCGGCCTTATCGGGGTAGGCCACTACACCGCCGCCAAGCACGGGGTGATCGGACTGATGCGCAGCTTCGCGCACGACCTGGCGCCGCACGCCGTCCGCGTGAATTGCATTCTGCCCACCAACGTCGATACCCCGCTCATCCAGAACGACGTCGTCCGGACTGCTTTCCGTCCGGACCTGGACCGACCTCCCACGCGGGACGAGTTCGCCGAAGCCGCGCGACGGATGAACCTCCTGTCCATCCCGTGGGTTGAAGCGATCGACGTCGCAAATGCGGCGCTGTTCCTGGCCTCCGACGAGGCTCGCTACGTCACCGCGATCACGTTGCCCGTTGACGCGGGCGCCACGCAAAGATAACTCCGACAAAAGGATTCACGATGATCGATGTTGCCAAGTACGGACCGTGGGCAGTTATTGCCGGTGGATCAGAGGGCGTGGGAGCCGAATTCGCCGTGCAGCTGGCGCGGGCGGGTTTGAACCTGGTACTGATCGCGCGCAAACCGGGGCCGCTCGAGGAGACCGCGGCACGCTGCCGCGAAATCGGCGTCGAGGTTCGCGTGGAGTCCGCTGACCTCCTCGATCCACAATCGGTTGCCCGGATTTGCGAGGGCACCGCCGACCTCGAAGTGGGATTGTTGATCTATAACGCAGGCGCGAGCACGTGCAACGAGCTGTTCTTGGAGACCGACCTCCGCGAGTTTCAAAAGGTCACCGACCTCAATGTCACGCGCATGCTCGAATTGGTCCAGTACTACGGCCGTCCGATGGCGGCTCGTGGCCGCGGAGGCATCATGCTCGTCGGATCGCTTGCCGGCTACATGGGCGCGTGGAGGCACACGATTTATGCTGGCGCCAAGGCTTTTTCCCGGATTTTCGCCGAGAGCCTCTGGCTGGAACTGCGCGAACACAATGTGGATGTATTGGAATTGGTGCTCGGTGTCACGCGGACGCCGGCGATGGAGCGAATCGGCCTCAATTTCGATGCGCCCGGCATCCTGGTCAACGAGCCCGCTGACGTCGCCGCAGAAGGTCTCGCACACCTTGCCGATGGGCCGGTCTGGGTGGCGGGCGGTAACGTGGGCCGCGCAGAAGCCAACAGTGCCCCGGACAGATCGCGGGTGGTGCTGGAATCGCATGAGGCGATCAGAGCCCTGATTGCCGGGGCACATTGACGTGCGGTTGGGTTTGTCCACGCCGGTAGTGGTGCAGCAGCCCGGAATCGCCAGCGACTGGGAATCCACCGCCGGCATCGAGGATCTGGTTCAGATTGCTTCCGCTGCTGACGAATTGGGTTTCGAGTATCTGACGTGCTCGGAACACATTGCCGTTCCGTCTGCGGATGTCGCCAACCGTGGTGCGGTGTATTGGGATCCGCTGGCCACCTTGGGTTATCTTGCCGCGCACACCAGCCGAATCAGGATGGCCACTGCGGTGCTGGTCCTCGGATACCACCATCCGTTGGAGATCGTGAAACGCTACGGCACCCTCGATCGGGTGAGCGCGGGGCGACTGATACTCGGAGTCGGAATCGGCTCTCTGGAAGAGGAATTCGCGCTGTTGGATGCGTCGTGGGCGCAGCGGGCCGCACGCGCGGATGACGCGATTTGCGCTCTTCGAGCATCGCTGTCCAGTGCGATACCGCAATACCATGGACGGTTTTATGACTTCCAGGGCATGACTGTGCTGCCGCACGCTGAACAGCGGCAGGTCCCACTGTGGGTCGGCGGACGCGGTGCGGCGTCACTGCGACGGGCAGTACGTCATGCGGACGGATGGATGCCTTTCGGGCTTGATCCGCATGACGTATCTGACATGTTGGCCATCGTCGAACGTCAGCCGGGTTTTGAGGTGGTGCTGTCCACTGTGGTTGACCCAGAGGGTGATCCGGCCGGCACGCGCGCCCAATTGGAAGTCCTGCGCGACGCCGGGGCCACGGCCATCAGCTGCGTGGTCCGGGCAAACAGTGCGTCGCACTACTGCGATCAGTTGGTCCGTTTGCATGAATTGGAGAAGGAAGTATGACCGAAGCCGAGGTCTTGTCACGTCTGCGGCAACTCGAAGATCAGCTGGAGATCGCGAAAATCATTGCCACGTACGGTCCTTCAGTCGATTCGGGCGACGCCGACCGAGCCGCGCGGCTGTGGGCTGTCGGCGGAACCTACGACGTAGAAGGCTGGCAGATGACGGGCCGTCAGGGGGTACATGACATGGTCAGCTCCCCGTCACACCAGGACCTCGTCGCTCAGGGGTGTTGTCACTTCCTGGGACCTGCTGTGATCGCCTTGGACGGCGACGCCGCAGTGGCCGTCTGCGAATCGCTGGTACTGCTGCGCCAGAGCGGTTCAGACTCCAGCGGCGACGACCATTACCGAGTCTGGCGTGCCACCGCAAATCATTTCGTACTCAACAGGATTGCGGGCAAGTGGCAGATCACCGCACGGACGAGCAGGCTCCTCGATGGTGACCTATTTGTTCGCACACTGCTCGGAGCCGGTCTGGACGGCGTGTCGCCACCGACGCACGAACGGGGGTAGACCGGCTCCGGTGTCGGGAGGTTGCGTCGCCCTGCGCGGGTCAAAGATCGCCTTGCACCCAGCGGGTGGCCCCGTCGACAGCAACGCAGCTCAAGAACAACCCGTCCGGCGCCTGGGCGACGTCGTTGACGAATTGAGGGCAGGGTGAGCCCTCGACCTTGATACCCCGCATCGGTGGCGAGCGAAAATAGCGCGGTTCATATCGCCGCGGAGAGCCGCAGAACACGAGTCGGCCCCATGACGTGGTGCCGAAAACGAAATGCGACGTGTCGCCACAGGGGGCTCCCAACACCACCCCGGGGGAGATGCCGGGCGTGCAGTAGGCGTCCTCGCACGAGGCAGAGGTGTCAGCGGTCGCCACGGGCGGCGGGCCAAGGGTGAGCGCGCCGGCGGCGATGGCCAGCAGCAGTTGCTTGCGCATGGGGCTCCCGAGGTCGTTGATGTGTTCTTCCGATTCAGCTCTACCGAGTTCAGGGAATCCGGCGATACGTGGCCGACCGGTGAGCGGAACCAGCCGCGGCGGCGAGGTCGCCGGCGGCCACAGATCGGTATGTGACAGCGACCACAGCATATGGTAAAAAACTCGCTATTCCTATTTTGACTATTCGAGCGATGAGCCTGGAGGGTTTCGATGACGCTGACCGTCGATATGGCTGCCGAGATGCCTAGCAACGTGATTGATCGGGTTTCCCTGGTGTTGGACGCGTTCGATGGGTCGGGAAGTCTCACCTTGGCGCAGATAGTTCGTCGCACCGGGCTGCCCCGCTCGTCCGCGCACCGCATGCTCGAGCGCCTGGTGAACCTGCGCTGGCTGAGTCGTGACGGGTTCGATTACGAGCTCGGCGTGCGTCTCGTGGAGCTGGGAAACCTTGCGCTGCAACAGGACCGAATCCACCGGGCTGCCATTCCGCTCCTGCGTGATCTGCACCGGGCCACCGGGTTGGTGGTGCATCTCGCCATATTGGACGGCTCTGACGTCGTATACCTGGAGAAGATCGGCGACGAGGTGCGAGCTGCGATCCCGACACGGGTCGGCGGCCGCCAACCCGCCCAATGTACCGCCGTCGGTAAGGCGATCCTGGCCTATCGCGACTCTGCTGACGTTGACCTCGCGAAACGACGAACCCGGTACTCGGTCGCCACGAGTGCCCAGCTCGCTGCCGAACTGGACAGGGTCCGCGCCCACGGTGTGGCCACTGAGAGGGAAGAGTCTCTTCGCGGGTTCGGCTGCGTCGCAGCACCGATCGGACCCGTGGGCGAAGCCGTGGCCGCGGTGTCCGTGTGTGGCCCCATGTCAAAGATGACGTTCGACCGGCGGTTGGTGACGCCCGTGCGGATGACCGCCACGGCGGTATGGCGCAACGCCGAAAGCGTCCGCGAGCATGCCACGCCCACGCTCGTGCGCCCCCTGCGGGGCGGTCTTACCGCGCACAACGCGGAGCTGCGCGCGTCTGCGATGCGGCCCGCATGAGCCTCGATCCACAAGTGGCGGACCTGATCGAGGCTCTCGATGGGGGATTTCCCAAGGTATCCACGATGACCGGCGCCGAGGCCAGGGCCGCGATTCGCGCGCGGTTCGTGCCGAACCCGCAGCCCGAATCGGTCGCCGTCGTCTGGGATGACCGGGTGTCGGTCGACGGTGGTCATGTGGATGTCCGGATCTACCGGCCGGAAGCGTCCGGACCGCTGCCGGTTCTGGTGTACGCGCACGGTGGCGGCTTCGTCTTCTGCGATCTGGACAGCCACGACGGACTGTGCAGGAATCTGGCGAATCTCATTCCGGCGGTGATCGTTTCGGTCGCATACCGATTGGCTCCAGAGCACCGGTGGCCTACGGCTGCCGAGGACGTGTATGCGGTGACCCGCTGGGTGTCCGAACACGCGGGTGACCTCGGTGCCGATGTCCAACGAGTTGCGATAGGAGGCGACAGCGCGGGCGGAAATCTCGCTGCCGTGGTCGCACTGATGGCGCGTGATCGCGGCGAGCTGTCCATCGCCGCGCAGATGCTGCTGTACCCGGTGATCGCCGCGCAGTTCGACACCGACTCCTACCGTCGGTTCGGAGCGGGCTACTACAACCCGCGTGAAGCGCTGCAATGGTATTGGGATCAATACGTTCCCGAGCAAAGTGATCGCGGCCATCCGTACGCATCCCCGCTGTGCGGTCGTCTCGAAGGATTGCCTCCGGCCGTCATGGTGGTCGCCGGTTGCGATCCGCTCAAAGATGAGGGACTGGCGTACGCAGATGCACTGCGGGATGCCGGCGGTACCGTTCAGCAGTTGTTCTTCGCGGGCGGCATACATGGCTTCATGACGATGCCCATGTTCGACATCGCGCATGCCGCCCGTCGACAGGCAAGCCGCGCGCTGGGCGAGTTGCTTTGTCGCTAGTGGCGTTTGGATACCGAACCGGGCGCACTCTCGATCAGTGCGCCCGGTTCTGTGCGCATTCTGAACGGCTATCCCTCATGCCGATGACGACTAGATCGGATCAAATGACGAAATACGCCAGACCCCATTGTTTTTCGTGAGTCCGACCTTCACGCTGCTGGCCGACTGCGTCGGTTCGGGATTTTCACGACTGGTGGTGGTTTGGTTCAGGAAGATCAGGACGTGTGCGCTGTCTGCGTGTGCGTCGATTGTGGCGGCACGGACGACCGACGCGACAGCGTGAATGTCCTTCTGTTTGGCGGCCGGCGCGACGAACTGGTCGGCGAACTGGCTGTAGTACGTCAGGAACCCGCCGGTGAGGTGCGAGCGCGCGGCTGCCAGGTCGTGATCCAAACTTGCCGGCGCATAGGACAGTAACGCCACGGCACCTTCGGATGCGGCTTTGGCAACCTGGGTTTCGGCCTCGGCGCTGGCGCGGTCATTGCGATAAGTGGTGAGGTACGTCGCTCCCGCGGTGCCGGCGCACGCCAGCATGAGGCTCATGACGGCGATGGACCGCCACCGGCCCGCAAGCCGGCGGGTCAGTGGCTTCGAACGGCGCGGGTTTGACGTGGTTTGGTCCCCCGATACGTCGACGTGTTGCTCGTCAGCGACCGAGGATGCTTCGTCGGGCTGATCACTTTCGACGTCCTCGGGAGTGGTGTCGTCGGCGGTGGGTGCTGCCGCTTCTGTGGTCATGGCACGAACTCGACTTTCGACATCTTGAGCTGCGCTCCGTCTCTGAACATGGTGACACTGAGGCGCCAGTTGCGTGGTTGTTGGTTGGTCCCCGCCGTGTTGCTCACCGTTGTCGCGGCGGTTACGAGGACCACAGCAGAATTCGGCGTCATCGATTCCACGGCCGCGCTGCGCACCGTGGCCTTTGTCGCCGCCTTTGACTCGCGGGCGACCTGGACGAAATCCTTTGCATCGGCCTGGAAATCATCGCGAAACTGTCCGGTGGAATTGGCGAGGATCTGCTGGACGTTGTCCTCGGCCTTGGTGCCGTCGATCGACATCAGCGTGACGACCGCCTGCGAGGCGGCGGAAGTGAATTCCGCCTTCCGCTGCACCTCGTTGTCGAGCTGACGGTGGTAGTGGAGCATGTAGCCGGTCGCCGCCAGTGCTGCGACACTTGCCAGGACGGCGACAGTGGCCAATACCGTCTTCAACTTTGGGCGGCGCAACCGCCGCCATCGCCCCGTCGACGACTCCTGCGGTGTACCGGTTTCGGCATCAGCGGGGCTAAGTCCCCTGGGGTGGTGGGAATTCGGGGACGGGGCTGAGGTGGGCGGAGATGTTCAGGCCGTGTCGGTGCC
>NZ_JBJIAK010000043.1:0-54329 GCF_045310915.1 Mycobacterium sp. SMC-17
CGACAAGCCACACCTCACCCGGAGGTTCTCCCCACATCAAGCCAACACGCCCGCTACCAACGTCATGGCCGAGTACATCTAGCGCACAACAAACGGCGGCGCCGGCGCACGAACGCCAGGAGTCAAGCTTGCTGGGCCACCGGTGTGGTCGGCCCCGGTTGGTGTGACGCGCTCGGCGCGACGACCGGAGGCTGAAACCGTCGTCCGGGTAGCGCAAAGACGCCGGCGGCAGCCGCGGCGTAGCACAGCGCCGCGACGACGGCGCACGCCGCGGTGATGCCGCTGAGGAATGAATGTTGCACGGCGGCAAGGAGTTCGGGGTGTGCGGTGGCGATCCCGAACGCGGTCGGCACGGAGTCGCCGGCCTCCTCGGCTCTCCCGGTCGCCGCGAAGGCGCTGTCGGCGAGACGGGCGCTGAAGATCGACGAGAAGAGCGAACCGACGATGGCCACGCCGAGTGTGGCGCCCAGCTCGCGCGTGGCGTCGTTGACCGCCGAACCGATACCGGCGCGGGCCGGCGGCAGCACCAGCATGATGGATTCTGTTGCGGGAGTGGAGACCAGACCGATGCCCAGGCCCATGAGCACCATCTGCGCAACGATGGTGGCCCAGTAGGGGGTGTCGGTGTCGATGGTGCCGGCAATCCAGGCCATCGCGGTGCCGAAGGACGCCAGCCCGCTGACCACGACGACACGAGTACCGATACGCGGTGCGAGCAGCCCGCCGGCGATGGAGCCGATGGCGATGGACCCGGCGACGGGCAGGATGCGGGCACCGGTCGAGAACGGGCTGAATCCGCGCAGCACCTGGAAGTACTGCGTGATCAGGAAGATGAAGCCGGACAGTGCGAAGAAGGTGACGGCCACCGACGCACTGGCGGCGCTGAACCTGCGGTCGGTGAAGAGCCTGACGTCGAGCATGGGGTGCTCTGCGGCCTGCTCGATCGTCACGAAGGCCGGGGTCAGCGCCGCGGCAGCGACAAATCCGGACAGCGTCGCGGGGCTGTGCCAGCCGCGGGCGGGGGCTTCGATGATGGTGTAGACGAGCACCCCGAGGAGCGCGGTCGACGTGATCAGGCCCCGGATGTCGAGCGGTGGCACACCCGGGTCGCGCGATTCTGGCACCAGGAAGAACCCGAGAACCGCGGCCAGCAGCGCCAGCGGGATGAGCGCCCAGAAGACGCTGCTCCACGAAAAGTGTTCGAGCAGAAGGCCTCCGGTGACCGGTCCGGCGGCGACGCCGACGCCGACCACGGCGCCCCAACCGCCGAGTGCCGCCGCGCGTTGGCGGCGGTCGTCGAACGTGTTGGTGATGATCGACAGGGTGGTGGGGAAGATCAGCGCGGCGAAGACGCCCGTGCCGAACCGCGCCGCGACGAGGGCTTCGGTGCTGGTGGACGCCGCGCCGATGCCGCTGGTGACGGCGAATCCGAGCAATCCGATGAGGAGCGCCGGGCGGCGGCCGTAGCGGTCAGACAGGCCGCCTGCGGCCAAGACGAGGGCCGCGAAGGTCAGGGTGTAACCGTCGACGACCCATTGCAGGCCGCGGGTGTCGGCGTGCAGTTGGGTCGCGATGCTGGGCAGGGCGACGTTGACGATCGTCACGTCGAGGTTGATGGCCAGCACGGCGACGTAGACGGCGGCCAGGATGCCCGCCTTGCGGCGCGCAGGCCGAGTTGGTTGTTCGATGGTCATGGCCGCCGTCCCTCGAGATGGTTGATATAGTGAACTGTACTTTAAATTAGCAAGTGGGTGATGATGAGTCGAGACTACGGCCAGTACTGCGGTCTTGCCAGGGCGCTGGATGTGGTGGGTGACAGGTGGAATCTGCTGGTCGTCCGCCAGCTCCTGATCGGGCCGGCACGCTTCGGTGAGCTGCGGGAGGGGCTGCCGGGGATCGCGACGAACCTATTGACCGACCGGCTCCGCGATCTCGAATCCGCCGGCGTGGTGGAACGGCGCCTGTCCGGGGAGGCCAACGCGATCACGTACGCCCTCACCGACTGGGGTGCTCGGCTGCGGGAGCCGATCTACGCCATGATCCGATGGTCGACGCCGCTGATGATCCGCGGCCCGGAGGGCGATTCCTTCCGCGCCGACGGACTGCTCCTGGCGCTGCCGGCCTTGTTGTCCACGCGTGTGCCCGGCGATCGGCCGACCACGGTGGGAATCGTGGTGGACGGCGTCACCGTCCAACTGAGTGCGACCGAGTCCGGCATCGACGTCGGCTGGCCCGATGGCCGCCAGCTCGAAGCCGTGCTGACGGCCGAGGCTCAGATTGTGCTCGGGCTCGCGGCAGGCCTGCTCGCCCTCGATGACGTCGCGCCACTCGTGGACATCAGCGGCGACCTCGCGGCGTTGCGCGTTTTCTTCGACGCGCCCACGTCGGCGGTCGACGTCGGCAAGTGATCCCGACTCAGCGTCGCTGCACCAGCAGCGTCTGCGCTGACGTCCCGATGAAGCCCTGTTCGTCGAACAGCTCGGCGGTGGTCGACCCGAGACCGTCGGGCCCGATCGAACCACGCGCCCGCAGGCAGAACTCCGAGCCGACGGGCGCGCGGTGCAGGTGCACCGTGGTGTCGGTGTTCATGAACATGAACTCGTTCGGATCCAGCGCGGCGCCAACGCCATTCGCGGAGTCGACGACCATCGCCAGCCGTTGCAGGTCGGTCGGTTTCTCGTCGTCGACCAACGAGACCAGCGGCTGCATCCACACGACGGCCGCGCCCGCGTCGTCAGGCTGCGGAACCCAGGTGACCGTCTCCAGGTAGCCGGGCCGGCCCTGCCAGTGATGCCGGAAACCGGTGTCGGGCAACCGCTTCATCGGCGGGTAGCGGTCCAGGGCGGCGTCTCTCGTATCAGTTGTTGCCAACAACCAGGCCGACATCCGCGCGACCGCACGTTCGGAACCGTCGCGCTGCGCGGCCGTCATCTCCGCGGTCATCATGCAGATCCGCGAACCGGGCCGCGACACCCACGCCCGAACCGCAACCGGCGCAACCGGAATGGCGCCGAGGATGTCGAGAGTCAGCCGGCCGACCTGCATGCCGGTACCGGCGGCGAGCTCCTCGATCGACTTGGTCAGCAGCGCCAAGGGCGGTGATCCGTGCTGAATGCTCGAATCCCAGTTGCTGCCGGTGCCTTCGGTCGATTCGAAGCGTTGAACATCACCGTCGGCGTCGAGCCGACGGTAGTAGCAGTCGATCATGCGATTCCGAAACCGTCGGGCCAGCCCGGATAGGGCGGGGGAGTGCCGCCGAACGCGGGGCACAGGTCTTGGTGCGTGCACCAGGAACATAGCTTGGACGGGTTGGGCCGGAAGTCGCCGGTCTCGCCCGACTTCTGGATGGCGTGCCAGATGGCCATCAGGGTCTTCTCGAACCGCTCCAACTCGGCCAGGTCGGGGCTGTAGTCGAGGACCTGGCCGTCGGCGAGGTACAGCAGCCGCAGCCGCGCCGGCACCACGCCCCGCAGCCGGAGCAGCGCCACCGCGTAGAACTTCATCTGGAACATGGCCTTGAACTCGGCCAGTGCCCGCGCTTCCGGAGGGGCCTTCCCGGTCTTGTAGTCGACCACGCGGAGCTCGCCGGTCGGCGCGACGTCGATCCGGTCGACGAAACCGCGCAGCAGGGTGCCGTCGGACAACTCGACCTCGACGCGTTGTTCGCAGCTCTGCGGGTCGAAGCGCGTCGGATCCTCGAGCCGGTAGTAACCCGACAGCAGGGCCCGCGCTTCCTTCAGCAGCGTCTCCCGCAGCTCGGGCGCGATCTCCTCGGCCAACTCGGGCTTCTCTGCCACCACGGCGTCCCACGCCGGTGTCACCAGGGACAACGCGGTCTCCGGCACGCGGTCGGTGGCAGGCAGCGCGTACAGCTGCTCCAACGCGGCGTGCACCACCGAGCCGCGCAACTGCGCGGTCGACGGCGGCTCCGGCAGCCGGTCGATGGCCCGGAACCGGTACAGCAGCGGGCACTGTTTGAAGTCACCGGCCCGCGACGGCGACAGCGCCGGCCGCCGGGTGGGCGCAGTGGGGGTGGTCATGCCAGCAGCTTAAGTGGGGGCAACGACAAAGTTGCCGAACCCCGGCCGTCCGCCCGGGCGGGTCGGCTGGCAGGCTGGCCCGGTGAGAATCACCGGACCCTTCACCGTCGGCGACCGCGTCCAACTGACCGACGCCAAAGGCCGGCACTACACGATGGTGCTGGCGACAGGTGGGGAATTCCACACCCATCGCGGCATCATCGCCCACGATTCGGTGATCGACCAGCCCGAGGGCAGCGTCGTGAAATCCACCAACGGCGACCCGTTCCTGGTGCTGCGTCCGCTGCTGATCGACTACGTCCTCTCGATGCCGCGCGGCGCGCAGGTGATCTACCCCAAGGACGCCGCGCAGATCGTGCACGAGGGCGACATCTTCCCGGGTGCAAGGGTTTTGGAAGCCGGCGCGGGTTCCGGCGCGTTGACGTGTTCGCTGCTGCGCGCCGTCGGCCCGGGCGGCTCTGTGACGTCCTACGAAGTGCGCGACGACCATGCGGTGCACGCGGTGCGCAACGTCGAGACCTTCTTCGGCGAACGGCCGGAGAACTGGAACCTGGTCATCGCCGACCTCAATGACCACGACGGTGGCGAGGTCGATCGGGTGGTGCTCGACATGCTCGCGCCGTGGGACGTGCTGGAGACGGTGTCGAAGGCGCTGGTCCCGGGCGGCGTCCTGATCGTCTACGTCGCGACCGTCACGCAGCTGTCGAAGACGGTCGAGGCGCTGCGTGAGCAGCAGTGCTGGACCGAGCCGCGGTCGTGGGAGTCGCTGCAGCGCGGCTGGGACGTCGTCGGACTCGCGGTGCGCCCGCAGCATTCGATGCGGGGCCACACCGCGTTCCTGATCAGCGCGCGCCGCCTCGCGCCGGGGGCGGTGACGCCGCAGCCGCTGCGGCGCAAGCGCAACATCTAGTCCTCGCTGCTGACGAGGCCGCGCCGCGCGGACAGCAGCTCGATCTCCGGGCGTCCCGCAACCTGACGTTCGGCGGCATCGAGCACCTCGACGACGTGATGGCGGTCAGCCGCCACGACCGACACCCCGATGGCCGCCCGGCGGTGCAGATCCTGATTTCCGCTCTCGGCTGCGGACACGTAGAACTTGCGCTGCAGTTCGGCGATGATCGGCCGGATCACCGAGCGCTTCTCTTTGAGTGAGTGCACATCGCCCAGCAACAGGTCGAATTCCAGCCACCCGACCCACATTCGACAGCTCAGCGACCAGGCGTCGGTGCCGCGCCCGACGCGCCCGGTCCGCCGGGTTGTCCCAGCTTGAGCAGCAGGTTGGCGGTTTGCCGGTTCAGCTGCCAGGCGTCCCGGATGGGGCTGAATTCCATGGGGAACGTGAACTTGTTGTCCGGCGCGGCGACCGAACTGATGGTGATCGTGGCGATGATGTCGCCCGGCTGCCCGGCCGACCACAGCAGGTCGGTCGCCGTGACGTTCATCGGGTTGAAGCCGTTGTCGCGAAGCGCCCTGGTGAAGTTGTCGAGCCCGGCCTGGTCCTCGGCGGTGCCGTATTGGATCAGCCCGATCTTTTGTGCCGACGGCACCGCGGGGTCCGCGATCTTGTACAGCACCGCGGTGATCGCGTCGGGTGACGGCAGCGGCGCCGCCTCGGGCGCCTTGGCGTCGGTGGTCAGCAGTGAACGGGGCATCGGGTCGGCCGGCGGCTCGACATGCTCACTGCACCCGGCCAACCCGATCGCCGCCGCGACGACGGCGATCAAGGTCCCTCGGGTCGGATTCACCGGGCTGGTCCTGGCGCCTACTTAACCGACGACAGCAGGGCCATGGCCGAGCCCTTGGACAGTTGCCAGCCGGTGGGGCTGGAGCCGGCGACGAAGGTCAGCGGCTGGGCTGCGGTGGCGCCGGTGGCCGCGGTGGCGGTGACGTTGGCCGTCGCGGTGCCGTCTCCGAGGTCATCGATGTCGGCAACGGCGAAGCTCATGGGGAACACGCCCTGCTTCACGGCGTTGCTGTAGGCCCGGTCGGCGGTGATGGCCTCGAGCCGCCCCACGCCGCCCTGGATGTAGCTGCCCTTGGACCCGGCGAAGCTCCCGGCGGCGGTCAGCCCGTTGAGCGTCGAGACCAGCGACGACTGCAGGCCCGGCGCGGGCGCCTGCGGCAGCGGGACCTGGCGGACGACCGGCGCGACCGCGGTCGACGTGCCGGTGGTCGGGATGGCCGTCTGCGAAGCCACGGTCGTACCGACTGCTGCGGCGCCGACGAGGGCGGTGGCTGCGATGCCGGTGACGAGGGATTTGACGATCACTGCGGTCCTTTCGATGAGCCCGACTCGGGTATGAGGTTAACAGCGCGGTCAGAGGGACACCCGTGTGTCGCAATTCCTTCGACGCCCACGATCGGCAGATCGCCGGTAGCGTTGAGGTATCCGCCGCACCAACTTCCGGTGTGGGAAAGGAGCAGCAAGATGTCTGAAATGGATCGCCCGGACGCCTTCGGCAGCCCGGGCACATCTCGTCAGAACCCCATGTCCAGCACCGATGCCGCCGAGTTGGCGCGGCTTCGCAGCGAGACGGCGGCGCTGCGAGAGCAGCTCACGAACGCGGCCGCGACGCATCGCGGACCGCGTGACGTGCAGCAACTCGAAGCCCGCATCGATTCGCTGACGACCCGCAACGGCAAGTTGATGGACACGCTCAAAGAGGCGCGGCAGCAGTTGCTGGCGCTCCGTGAGGAAGTCGATCGGCTGGGGCAGCCGCCCAGCGGGTACGGCGTCCTGCTGCTCACCCACGACGACGACACCGTCGACGTCTTCACCTCCGGCCGCAAGATGCGGCTGTCGGTGTCGCCGAACATCGAGGTGTCCGAACTCAAGCAGGGCCAGACCGTCCGCCTCAACGAGGCGCTGACAGTGGTCGAGGCCGGGTCGTTCGAGTCGGTCGGCGAGATCAGCACCCTGCGCGAAATCCTGAACGACGGGAAGCGTGCCCTCGTCGTCGGCCATGCCGACGAGGAGCGCATCGTCTGGCTCGCCGAGCCGCTGATCGCGCTCGAATTCCTCGACCCCGAGGTCGCCGAGGTGCTCGAGGGCGTCGACGACCTGGCCGACGAGCGGGCGCGCAAGCTCCGCCCGGGCGACTCGCTGCTGGTCGACAGCAAGGCCGGGTACGCCTTCGAGCGCATCCCCAAGGCCGAGGTCGAGGACCTGGTCCTCGAAGAGGTGCCCGACGTCGCCTACAGCGACATCGGTGGCCTGACGCGGCAGATCGAGTTGATCCGCGACGCCGTCGAGCTGCCGTTCCTGCACAAGGACCTGTACCGGGAGTACGCGCTGCGGCCGCCGAAGGGCGTGCTGCTGTACGGCCCTCCTGGTTGCGGCAAGACGCTCATCGCAAAGGCCGTCGCCAACTCGCTGGCGAAGAAGATGGCCGAGCTGCGCGGCGACGACGCCCGGGAAGCGAAGAGTTACTTCCTGAACATCAAGGGTCCCGAGCTGCTCAACAAGTTCGTCGGCGAGACCGAGCGGCACATCCGCCTGATCTTCCAGCGCGCTCGCGAGAAGGCCTCCGAGGGCACCCCGGTGATCGTGTTCTTCGACGAGATGGACTCGATCTTCCGTACCCGTGGCACCGGCGTCAGCTCCGACGTCGAAACCACCGTGGTGCCACAGCTTCTCAGTGAGATCGACGGTGTCGAAGGCCTGGAGAACGTCATCGTCATCGGCGCCTCCAACCGCGAGGACATGATCGACCCGGCCATCCTGCGGCCCGGCCGCCTGGACGTGAAGATCAAGATCGAGCGGCCGGACGCCGAAGCGGCGCAGGACATCTTCAGCAAGTACCTCACCGAGGAACTGCCGGTGCACGCCGACGACCTCGCCGAGTTCAACGGCGATCGCGCGCTGACCATCAAGGCCATGATCGAGAAGATCGTGGACCGGATGTACGCGGAGATCGACGACAACCGCTTCCTCGAGGTCACCTACGCCAACGGCGACAAGGAGGTCATGTACTTCAAGGACTTCAACTCCGGTGCCATGATCCAGAACGTCGTGGACCGGGCCAAGAAGTACGCCATCAAGTCGGTGCTGGAAACCGGGCAGCGCGGTCTGCGGGTGCAGCATCTGCTGGACTCCATCGTCGACGAGTTCGCCGAGAACGAGGACCTGCCCAACACCACCAATCCCGATGACTGGGCACGGATTTCGGGCAAGAAGGGCGAGCGGATCGTCTACATCCGCACGCTGGTCACCGGCAAGAGTTCGTCGGCCAGCCGGGCCATCGATACCGAGAGCAACCTGGGGCAGTACCTGTAACAGGACAGCAGGTGTGGGGGCCGTGCGCGCAATACTCCGGAATTGCGCACATGGCCCTCACTCATGTCTGAGGTCGGCGAGGTAGCGGTCCCGTGCGTCGAGCCGGCGGCGCAGGCTGTCGACCTGTGGGTCGACGAACTCGGCGCGGTACTCGGCATCGGTCGTGGTGCGCGCCGTGATGTACATGAAGGTCAGGGCGCCCAGGAAGAGCGTCGTCTGGATCAGTGACTCCGGAATGGGCAGTGTCATGCCGAAGATGGTGCCGTCGGGCGAGCCGTTGCCCCGCGTCCATTCCGCCAGCAGCTTCGGGCTGATCAGGATCAGGCCGAGCACCAGGAAGATGAAGGCCGTCACCAGCGCGACGATCAGCAGTTGCAGCACCTGCGACATGGCCAGGACGAACACGACGTTGACACGTTCGATGCGCGACAACGGGATTCGGTGCGCGGGCGCGGGCAGGTGCACGAACGGGGTGTCGGCCAGTACCGCGTCCTGGGCCTCGGGTGCGTCAGGCGCCGACGCCGTCAGGATCGGCCGGACCCGGTCGATGGTGGTCGCGATGACGAACGCCACGGCGATCAGCGCCAGGAAGCCCAGCGCGGACCACAGCCGGGCCCGGCTGACGATGGCCGCCATCAGCCAGACGTAGGTGTTGAAGAACACCAGCACCGTCAGCAGCATGATCGGCAGGGCCCGCACGAAGAGGCTGCCCACGAGCGTCAGGTTGTGCGCCGTGGTGTCCAGGGCCCAGCCGAGAATCGAGCCGATTCCGGTCGCGGTACAGACCAGGATGACGGCGACGATCACGCCGACGTAGATCAGGTTGCCGCCGACTTTCGGACCGGGACCGCCGAGCACCGTGCCGACGGCACACACGGCCACCGATACCGCGGCCACGCCGGCACGATTGCGCCACGACGCGATGCGCGACACCAGCCAGCCCGCCAGCGCGGCCACCGGCGCCACCAGCAGGAGTAACGCCAGGACGAACCACTCGGTCCGGGTGGGCTGCCCCTCGATGTTGATGGTGTGTTTGCCGGTGACGGCGGTGACGAGGATCGAGTTGGCCATGAACACCGCGAACGCGGCCAGCGCCGGGGCCGAGCGTTGCCACAGCCGCCGTACCAGCGCCCCCGGACGCAGTACCGCGGGCAGCCCGCGGCGCAGAAACCAGGTCTCGGCGGCGACCCGGTCTGCCGGTGATGTGGTCATGCGGCTAATCGTCGCGTATCGACAGCCGTCTAGTCTTGGCGGCATGCAACGGATCATCGGAACTGAGGTCGAATACGGCATTTCGTCGCCGTCTGATCCGACCGCGAACCCGATCCTCACGTCCACCCAGGCGGTGCTGGCGTACGCGGCGGCCAGCGGCATCCAGCGGGCCAAGCGCACGCGGTGGGACTACGAGGTGGAGTCCCCGCTGCGCGACGCGCGTGGCTTCGACCTGAGCCGCTCCACGGGCCCGGCTCCGATCGTCGACGCCGACGAGATCGGCGCGGCGAACATGATCCTCACCAACGGCGCGCGCCTGTACGTCGACCATGCCCACCCGGAGTACTCCGCTCCCGAGGTCACCGACCCGATGGACGCGGTCATCTGGGACAAGGCCGGCGAACGCGTCATGGAGGCCGCTGCGCGCTACGTCGCCAGCGTCCCGGGTGCGGCCCGGCTGCAGCTGTACAAGAACAACGTCGACGGCAAGGGCGCGTCGTACGGCACGCACGAGAACTATCTGATGAGCCGGCAGACGCCGTTCAACTCGGTGATCGCCGGCCTGACGCCGTTCTTCGTGTCCCGCCAGGTCGTGACGGGTTCCGGCCGGGTCGGCATCGGGCAGTCGGGGGACGAGCCGGGGTTCCAGCTGACGCAGCGCGCCGACTACATCGAGGTCGAGGTGGGGCTCGAGACGACGCTCAAGCGCGGCATCATCAACACCCGCGACGAGCCACACGCCGACGCCGACAAGTACCGCCGGCTGCACGTCATCATCGGTGACGCCAACCTGGCCGAGACGTCGACGTACCTCAAGGTGGGCACCACGTCGCTGGTGCTCGATCTGATCGAGTTCGGGCCGGCCGAGGGCATCGAGCTGTCCGACCTGGCGCTGGCGCGCCCGGTGCACGCGGTGCACGTCATCAGCCGGGACCCGTCGCTGCGCGCGACCGTGGCCCTGGCCGACGGCCGCGAGCTGACCGGCCTTGCGCTGCAACGCATCTACCTGGACCGGGTGGCCAAGCTGCAGGAACGCCGCGATCCGGACCCGCGCGCGGACCACGTCCTGGAGACCTGGGCCCACGTGCTGGACCTGCTGGAACGCGATCCGATGGAATGCGCCGACCTCCTGGACTGGCCGGCCAAGCTGCGCCTGCTGGAGGGCTTCCGGCAGCGGGAGAACCTGAGTTGGAACGCGCCGCGCCTGCACCTGGTGGACCTGCAGTACTCCGATGTGCGGCTGGACAAGGGTCTGTACAACCGCCTGGTGGCGCGCGGCTCGATGAAGCGGCTGGTCACCGAGCAGCAGGTGCTCGACGCGGTGGAGAATCCGCCCACCGATACCCGCGCCTACTTCCGTGGTGAGTGCCTGCGCCGGTTCGGCGCGGACATCGCCGCGGCCAGCTGGGACTCGGTGATTTTCGATCTCGGCGGCGAGTCGCTGGTGCGGATTCCGACGCTGGAACCGCTGCGTGGAAGCAAGGCTCACGTCGGTGCGTTGCTCGATTCGGTGGACAGTGCGGTCGAGTTGGTGGAGCAGCTCACGACGTAACTGGTTGTGTTCCCGGGGAACCCGGGCGCGGACCGGTAGTGTGAAGTCAGAGAATCGAGCAATCAGGAGGCGGCGATGGCTCAGGAACAGACCAAGCGCGGCGGTGGCGGCGGCGAGGACGACGACCTCTCCGGCCCGTCCGCAGCAGGTCAGGAACGTCGCGAGAAGCTCGCTGAGGACACCGACGACCTGCTCGACGAGATCGACGACGTGCTGGAAGAGAACGCTGAGGACTTCGTGCGCGCGTACGTCCAAAAGGGCGGCCAGTGACGGCAGCGTTCGGGCCTTTCTCTGATCGACTGGATGTCAACTCACCCCACCTGAACCTGTCCTCGTTTTCGGACTTCCTCAGCCGGCAGGCGCCCCACCTGCTGCCGGTGGTGGGTGATTCTGTGACCAGCGGTGCCGACTTGCCCCACGGCACGACGATCGTCGCGATCAAGTTCCCCGGTGGCGTGCTGATCGCGGGTGACCGCCGCGCCACCCAGGGCAACATGATCGCCAGCCGCGACGTGCAGAAGGTGCACATCGCCGACGATTACACCGCGACCGGTATCGCCGGCACCGCGGCCATCGCCGTGGAGTTCGCACGGCTGTACGCCGTCGAACTCGAGCATTACGAGAAGCTCGAGGGCGTGCCGCTGACGTTCCGCGGCAAGGTCAACCGGCTCGCCATCATGGTGCGCGGCAATCTCGGTGCGGCCCTGCAGGGCTTCGTCGCGCTGCCGCTGCTGGTGGGCTACGACCTGGACGACTCCGACCCGGGCAATGCCGGTCGCATCGTCTCGTTCGACGCCGCGGGTGGCTGGAACATCGAGGAAGAGGGCTACCAGTCGGTGGGCTCGGGTTCGCTGTTCGCCAAGTCATCGATCAAGAAGCTGTATTCGCATGTGACCGACGCCGATTCGGCGCTGAAGGTCGCCATCGAGTCGCTGTACGACGCGGCCGACGACGATTCGGCCACCGGCGGACCGGATCTGACGCGTGGCATCTATCCGACCGCGGTACTGATCGGTGCCGAGGGCGCCGAAGAGGTCACCGAGGAGCGCATCGCCGCGCTGGCCCGGGAAGTCATCGCCAACCGGACGCGCGCGAGAGGTAATGCCTGATGAGCTTTCCGTATTTCATCTCGCCCGAACAGGCGATGCGGGAACGGTCCGAGCTTGCGCGCAAAGGTATTTCGCGGGGTCGCAGCGTTGTCGTGCTGGCCTACGACGGGGGCGTGCTGTTCGTGGCGGAGAACCCGTCGCGGTCACTGCAGAAGGTCAGCGAGCTGTATGACCGCGTCGGTTTCGCCGCGGTCGGCCGGTTCAACGAGTTCGACAACCTGCGTCGTGGCGGCATCCAGTTCGCCGACACCCGGGGCTACGCCTACGACCGGCGCGACGTCACCGGCCGCCAGTTGGCCAACGTGTACGCCCAGACCCTCGGCACCATCTTCACCGAGCAGGCCAAGCCCTACGAGGTCGAACTGTGCGTCGCCGAGGTGGCGCACTACGGCGAGACGAAAGCCCCTGAGCTGTACCGGATCACGTACGACGGGTCCATCGCCGACGAGCCGCATTTCGTCGTCATGGGTGGTACCACCGAGCCGATCATTGCCGCACTCAACGACTCCTACCAGGAGAACGCGAGCCTGGCCGACGCGGTGAAGATCGCCGTCGACGCGCTGCACGCCGGGGCCGGCGACCGCGTGTTGGGGGCCGCGACGCTCGAGGTGGCGATCCTCGATGCCAAGAAGCCGCGCCGCGCGTTCCGCCGGATCACCGGGGCGGCGCTGGACGCGGTTCTGCCGAAGGTTGAGGTGGAGGCCAAGGACGGCGACAAGGCCGCCGAGGGCGAGGGCAAGCCCGAGGGCGACGCCGCCGAGTAGTCACTCGGCCGAGGGGACCGCCGCCAGTCCGCGCAGTAGCACCGTGATGCCGAATTCGAAGGCATCGTCGGCGCGTTCGGGTTTGGTGCTGCCGGTGGCCAGTGCGGCCGCGAACTCCGGACCGACATCGGCACCGGCCTGCCAGGGTTCGTCGGGCGCGGCCACGTCGAGTGCCGAGCCCAGCACGAACGAGTCGATCAGGGTGATGGCCCGTAGCGTGTCCGCGGGATCGAACCCGGCCCGGTCGAACGCCACAGCCAGCACGTTGTACATGGTGAGGGCGTGGTCGCTGTTCACCGCGTGCGACGTCAGCAGGGGGATGAGCCGCGGGTAGCGGGCGTAGCTCTGGCGGTAGGACCGCATGATGTCGGCGACGACGTCGGTCCACGGGCGCTGCGGGTCGTCGGCGGGCAGTGCGACCCCGGACATCGCCCGTTCACGCAGCAGCTCGACGATCTGTTCACGTCCTGCGACGTGGTTGTACAGCGATGACGGGCTGACCTTGAGGGCCCGGGCCAGTTCCGGCACGGTGAAGCCGCCGGTCTTGTTGACCAAATCCATTGCTGCGCCGGCGATGCGATCCGTGGAAAGCAGCGGTTTGGAGGGGCGGCCCATGGCATATGTCTACTACCTCTTTACAAGCGGGGGTAAGTGGGGCCAGAATAAAACGAATCTAATTCGTTTTAGGAGTCGAGCTGATGATCACCCTGACCGCCACCGCACCCGAGTCGCTGTCCCGCAGCACCGAGTCGACGCGCCCGCCGGTGCGGGTCGGCCTGGTGCAGCACCGCTGGCGTCCCGATGCCGATGAGCTCGCCAAGGTGCTGCGTGACGGCATCGACCGCGCGGCCGGAGAGGGCGCCGCGCTGGTCTGCCTGCCGGAGATCACCCTGCTGCGGTATCCCGCCGACACCCCGGCCGGCCCGAACCCGGGGGATACCGCCGAAGATCTCCTCGACGGACCGACGTTCGCACTCGCCGCCGAGGCGGCCCGCGCCAACGGCATCTTCGTGCACGCGTCGCTTTACGAAAAGTCGCCGGCGGCAGACGGTTTGGGCTTCAACACGGCGATCCTGGTCTCCCCGTCGGGCGAGCTCGCCGGCCGGACCCGCAAGATGCACATCCCGATCTCGGCGGGCTACTACGAGGACACCTACTTCCGGGCCGGTCCTGCCGAGGGCAACCCGTACCCGGTCTACGAGCCGGAGGGACTCGGCGCCAAGCTCGGAATGCCGACGTGCTGGGACGAATGGTTCCCCGAGGTGGCTCGCAACTACTCGCTCGGCGGTGCGGAGATCGTCGTCTACCCGACGGCCATCGGATCCGAACCGGTCTTCCCGGCGTTCGACACGCAGCCGCTGTGGCAGCAGGTCATCGTCGCCAACGGCATCAACAGCGGCCTTTTCATGGTGGTGCCCAACCGAATTGGCGACGAGGGCACCGTGACCTTCTACGGCTCGTCGTTCATCTCCGACCCCTATGGCCGGGTGCTGGTGCAGGCGCCGCGCGACGAGGAGGCGGTGCTGGTCGCCGATCTGGACCTCGACCAGCGCCGCGACTGGCTGGAGCTGTTCCCGTTCCTGCTGACCCGCCGGCCCGAGAGCTACGGCGCGCTGACCGCACCGGTCGACGCGCAACGTCCGTACGGCGCCGGCCACGAGGCCACCGCGGTGGTGAAATGACGAACTACGTGATGCCTGCGGAGAGCGCACCACAGGACCGGGTGTGGATGGCGTTCCCGTCCGAAGGATATTCCTTGGGGGACAACGAAACCGAACACCACGAGGCGCGCTCGACATGGGCTGCCGTGGCCCACGCGGTGCTGGAGTTCGAGCCGGTGACCGTCGTGGTTGACCCCGCGGAGACGGCTGCCGCGCGGCGGTATCTGTCCGCCGAGGTCGACATCGTCGAGGCGCCGCTCAACGACGCCTGGATGCGCGACATCGGCCCGACCTTCGTGCACGCCGCCGACGGTTCGGTGGCCGCGGTGGACTGGGTGTTCAACGGCTGGGGCGGCCAGGACTGGGCACGCTGGGATCGTGACGCGAAAATCGGTGCCGCCGTGGCTGGTTGGGCCGGCGTTCCGGTGATCAGTTCGGCGTTGGTCAACGAGGGCGGCGGTATCCAGGTCGACGGGCAGGGCACGGTGCTGGTCACCGAGACCGTCCAACTCGACCCCGGCCGCAATCCCGGCGCCACCAAGGCCGACATCGAGGCCGAACTGGCCCGCACCCTCGGCGCCACCCACGCCGTGTGGTTGCCGCGTGGTCTGACACGCGACTCGGAGCGCTTCGGCACCCGCGGACACGTCGACATCGTCGCGGCCATCACGTCACCGGGGCGCCTGCTGCTGCATGCGCAGCGCTCCGATGTGCATCCGGACCACCTGGTGTGCAAGGAGATTCGCGAGGCCCTCGCCGAGACCTGTGACGCCGCGGGCCGGCCGTGGGAGATCATCGAACTTCCCGCACCGGACCTGCTGACCGATGCCGAGGGCTACGTCGACTACAGCTACATCAACCACCTGGTGGTCAACGGCGGCGTCATCGCGTGCGCGTTCGGTGATCCGCGCGACGCCGACGCGGCGGCGATCCTGGCCGAGCAGTATCCCGGCCGGCGCGTGGTCAGCGTCGATGCCCGGCCGCTGTTCGAGCGCGGCGGTGGCATCCACTGCATCACGCAGCACCAGCCGTCGGCGCAGTGATCTGATCTCAGCCATTTGGCTGATGACCCAGCTGCCCGGGTGGTGCTTTATTGAAGTCATCGCCCCATGGACGCCGCTGATGTTCGGGAGGTCGCGACGGCTCCTCGGCCGCGACCCGCAGTGCCCGACAACTGACTTCAAAGGCGGCTTCTCATGAAATATCTGGTGCAATGGCATGCCATCGATCCGGCTCGGATGCGGGCGACGGCCGAACACTTCCTGCAGACGGGTGCGAAACCGCCCGACGGAGCGACCCAACTCGGCAGGTGGTTCGGCCTCAACGGCAGCGGCTGCTCGGTGATCGAGGCTGCTGACGCCAAGCCGGTGTTCGAGCTCATCTCCGAATGGCAGGAGTATCTCCAGATCGAAGCCACCCCGGTACTCGAAGACGACGAGTTCGGCGCGATCGTCGCCAAGCTGTACAGCTAGCGGCGGTGTCACGGCGACCGACGGTCCCGGGTTTGGTCAGTGCCCTGCTGGGTAGCATCCGGGATATGGCCATCAAACTCGAGAACGTCGGCATCGCCGTGCGCGATCTCGACGCGACCATCGCGTTCTTTACCGACCTGGGGCTGACGGTGGTCGGCCGTGCCACGGTCAGCGGCGAATGGACCGAAACCGCGGTGGGTCTCGACGGTAACCACGCCAACATCGCGATGCTCGAGACGCCGGGCGGTCACGGCCGCATCGAGCTCTTCGAGTACATCCATCCCGAGGCCATCGAGTCGGAGCCCATTCTGCCCAACGTCATCGGCATGCACCGCGTCGCGTTCTCGGTCGACGACATCGACGCTGCCCTCGAGATCGCCGCGCGGCACGGCTGCCATCCGCTGCGCGGCGTGGCGACCTACGAAGACATCTACAAGCTCACGTATGTCCGTGGGCCCAGCGGCATCATCGTGATGCTCGCCGAGGAGCTCAAGAAGAGCTGACCGCCATCAACCGGCTGACCGCGGCGCTCACCCGGTCGCGGTTGCCCGCGCCGTTGCGCACCACCCACGACGTCAGGTGCTCAAGCAGTTCCCGGATCTCCAGCAGCGCCTGGATGCGCCCGCTCTCATCGGTCTTACCGGTCAGCACCTCGGACCACAGGTTGTCGAGATCGAGGATGTCGCGCACCGTCGCGTATGCCATCGCCACGTCGGCCGTACTCACCGATAGTCGCTCCTGCATGCGGTAGATGGTGCCGGGACCGACGCGGTTGATCAGCTCACCGGCGACCGAGGTCGCGACGATCTCGCGCCGCAGCGGGTGGTTCGCGATCTCTGCCCGGACGTGCTCGGCGATGCCGGCCGGGAAGTACTGCACCAGGCGGCCGACGAACATCTCGTGATCCGGCACGTCGGAGGCCAACAGCTCCTGCGACACCAGATTCTTGGATTGTGCCAGTAGCACGGCGATTTCGGGACGGGTGAGCCCGAGTCCGACGAGACGGCGGCGATCCAGTTCCTGCTTCGACGGCAGTCCCTCGACATCGGGGTCGACGCCGGCCACGTCCTGTAGGTTGCCGATGAGCCGGACGTGCCGCTCCAACAGTGAGCCGGCCTCGGCGGCAGCCATGCTGATCGCGAGGATCTGGTCGGCGTTGTCGGCCAGGACCCGTGCGGCGACGTCGTCGGTGGCACCGGCGAGCAGCGCATTGCGTCGGGCGGTGGCGATGGTGCCGGAGTCCAGTGCGATCTTGAGGTTGACCTCGAGGTCGGAGGTGGCGACCCCGGCGGCGTTGTCGATGAAGTCGGCGTTGACCCGGCCGCCGCGAAGCGCGAACGCGATCCGGGCCTGTTGCGTCAGCCCGAGGTTGCCGCCCTCGCCGATCACCTTGCAGCGCAACTGCGATGCGGTGACCCGTACACGGTCGTTCGCCTTGTCCTGGGCGTCGGCGTCGGTCTCGTCATCGGCGCGAACATACGTGCCGACGCCGCCGTTCCACAGCAGATCGACCGGTGCCCGCAGCACCGCGCTGATCAGCTCGTCGGGCGTGCATTCGGCGGCTGTGATGCCCAGGCGGGCCCGGACCTGATCCGACAGCGGAATCGACTTGGCGGTGCGTGACCACACGCCGCCGCCCGACGAGATCAGCGCCGGGTCGTAGTCCTGCCAGCTGGATCGGGGGAGCCGGAAGAGGCGGTCGCGCTCGGCGTACGAGGTCTCCGTATCCGGATTCGGATCCAGGAAGATGTGCCGGTGGTCGAACGCGGCGACCAGTTTGATGTTGCGGGACAACAGCATTCCGTTGCCGAACACATCACCCGACATGTCGCCGATGCCGGCCACGGTGAACGGTTCGACGTCGATGTCATGGCCGGCCTCGGCGAAGTGCCGCCGCACCGACAACCACGCACCGCGGGCGGTGATGCCCATGGCCTTGTGGTCGTACCCGGCCGACCCGCCCGAGGCGAAGGCGTCGCCCAGCCAGAAGTCGTATTCGGCGGCAATGGAATTGGCCAGGTCCGAGAACGTGGCGGTGCCCTTGTCGGCGGCCACGACGAGGTAGGCGTCGTCGCCGTCGGGGCACACGGTGCAGTCGGGATGGCGGACGGTGCCGTCGACGATGTTGTCGGTGACGTCGAGCAGGCCGCGGATGAAGGTGCGGTAGCCCGCTGCAGGATCAACGGAAGTGGGATCGGCCGCAGTCGACCGCAAGACGAAGGCGCCCTTGGCGCCGGTCGGCACGATCGGGGCGTTCTTCACGGCCTGCGTCTTCATCAGGCCCATGACCTCGGTACGGAAGTCCTCGGCCCGGTTGGACCAGCGCAGGCCGCCGCGGGCGATCGCGCCGCTGCGCAGATGCACACCCTCGACGGTGTCGGAGTGCACGAAGATTTCGCGGTAGGGCACAACAGGTCCGGTGATCGACAGGCGCGCCGAGTCGATCTTGAACGACACGTAGTCCTTGGGTAGGCCGTCGGCGCCGACCTGGAACCAGTTGGTGCGCAGTGTCGCCGCCACGAAGGCGTGCAGTGCCCGCCGGATCCGGTCGTCGTCCAGCGAGGTGGCGGCATCCACGAGACCGGCGACCTCTCGATCCGCCTGCTCGACGTCAGCGGTGGCGTCCGGGTTGAACCGGGCGTCGAACAGCGCCAGCAATGCGTTCACGAAACCGGTTGCGGCGACCAGGGATTCGATGATGTAGTCCTCGGAGAATCCCAGGCCCGTCTGCCGGAGGAACCGGCACGCCGCGCGGATCAGCACCGCGCGGCGCCAGTCGATGCCGGCCGCGACGATGAGCATCGCGTACCGGTCGACGCTCCAGCGCCCCGCGATGGCGGCCTCACAGGCCTGCGCGACCAGGTCACGTGTCGCCTCGGACAGCGAGAGATCGCCGAACTCGTAGCAGTGCCCGGCATCGTCGGAGTGGTGGTACGAGGCGACGCGCAGGCCGAAGGACTCGAACATCGCGCAGACGTCGGCCAGGAACGGCGGATGCCCGGGCCACTGGATTTGGGCGTGGTTGTTCAGCCCGTCGGCGTCGAAAGACACCCGGGCAGCGGAATTCTGCATGGGAGGACTACTCCGGTCTATTTAATTGGATGTCTGTGTGTGGAGGGAGAGGGGAAAGTTGTTGCGGCGCAACTACTGAAGGGCGATGTACTTGGTCTCGAGGTACTCCTCGATGCCCTCGCTGCCGGCTTCACGGCCGATGCCGGATTCCTTGATACCGCCGAACGGCGCGGCCACGTCGGAGATGACGCCGCGGTTGACGCCCACCATGCCGGCCTCGACTGCCTCGGCGACCCGCAGTGCCCGGTCCAGGCCCTGCGTGTAGACGTACGCGGCCAGGCCGTATTCGGTGTCGTTGGCGGCATCGATGCCGGCCTGTTCGCCGTCGAATCCGATGATCGCGGCGACCGGTCCGAAAATCTCCTCGCGCAGGAGGCGGGCGTCGGTCGACACGTCGGCGAGCACCGTCGGCGGATAGAAGAAGCCTTCGCCTTCAACGGGTTTGCCGCCGGTGGCCACCGTCGCGCCCTTGTTGACGGCGTCCTGCACCAGCTCGTCGACCGTCGCCCGCTGCTTGGCGGTGATCAGCGGACCGACCTGGCTGCCCGCCTGGTCGCCCGGGCCGGTGGCCAGTGCCGCCATGCGGGCGGCGAGCTTCTCGGTGAACTCGGCACGGACCGCGTTGTCGACGTGGATGCGGTTGGCGGCGGTACATGCCTCACCCATGTTGCGCATCTTGGCGGCCATGGCACCGTCGATCGCGGCGTCCAGGTCGGCGTCGTCGAACACCACGAACGGGGCGTTGCCGCCGAGTTCCATCGAGGTGCGCAGCACCCGGTCTGCGGACTGTGCCAACAGCTTTCGTCCGACACCGGTCGAGCCGGTGAACGTCAGCTTGCGCAGCCGCGGGTCCGTCAGCAGCGGGCCGGTCAGACCGGCGGCATCGGTGGTCGGCAGGATCGACAGCACGCCGGCGGGCAGGCCGGCGTCGGCGAACACCTGGCCCAGCAGCAGCATGGTCAGCGGGGTCTCGGCCGCGGGCTTGACGATCATGGTGCAACCGGCAGCCAGCGCCGGGCCGATCTTGCGGGTACCCATGGCCAGCGGGAAGTTCCACGGTGTGATGGCGAGGGTCGGGCCGACGGGCTGCTTGGTGACCAGGATGCGGCCGGTGCCGGTGGGCGACTGCGTGTAGCGGCCGTTGATCCGCACCGCTTCTTCGGCGAACCAGCGCAGGAACTCGCAGCCGTAGTTGACCTCACCCTGGCTCTCGGCCAGGGGCTTGCCCATCTCGAGGGTCATGGTCAGGGCGAAGTCGTCGCGACGCTCCATGACCAGTTCCCAAGCGCGGCGCAGGATTTCGGCGCGTTCCCGGGCCGGGGTGGCGGCCCACGATGCCTGCGCGGCGACCGCGTCGTCGAGGGCGCGGGCACCGTCGGCGGGCGAGGCGTCGGCGACCTCGATGAGCACGGCGTCCGTAGCCGGGTCGTGCACGGCGAACCGCGCTCCAGTGGAAGCGGGGACCTGCAGGCCGCCGAGCCACAGCTCGGTGGGCATGGACTCCAGCAGCGTGGTGCGGTCGATCATCGGGCTGCCGCCATTTCGCGCACGATGTCTACCAGGACGGCGATGCCCTCGTCGAGCAGCTCGTCGCTGATGACCAGCGGCGGGAGCAGGCGGATGATGTTTCCGTACGAGCCGCAGGTCAGAAGGATGACGCCGCGCTTGAAGGCCTCTGCCGCAATGGCTTTCGTGAGAACCGGATCCGGCTCATTGGTACCCGGTTTGACGATCTCGATGGCCAGCATGGCGCCGCGGCCACGGACGTCACCGATCACTCCGGTGTCGGTCAGGGCCTGCAGCTTGGGCACGACCGCGGTTTCGATGGCGCGGGCGCGGGCAGGCAGGTCCATCTCGGCCATGGCGTCGAGCGTGGCGAGCGCCGCGGCACAGGCGACAGGGTTACCGCCGTACGTGCCACCCAGGCCACCGGGGTGCACGGCGTCCAGCAGGTCGGCGCGGCCGGTGATGGCGGCCAGCGGCATGCCGCCGGCGATGCCCTTGGCCATGGTGATGATGTCGGGGACGATGCCCTCGTGGTCGGAGGCGAACCAGGATCCGGTGCGGGCGAAGCCCGTCTGCACCTCGTCGGCGATGAACACGACGCCGTTGGCCTTGCACCAATCGACAATGGTGGCAAGGAATCCCGGCGCGGGCACGATGAAGCCGCCCTCACCCTGGATGGGCTCGATGATGACCGCGGCGAGCGACGCGGCGCCGATCTGGGTCTCGATGCGGCTGATGGCGGCCTTGGCGGCGGCCTCGCCGGTCAGGCCATCGCGGTACGGGTACGACGCGGGCATGCGGTAGATCTCGGGCGCGAACGGACCGAACTGCGTCTTGTAGGGCATGGCCTTGGCGGTCAGGGCCATGGTCATGTTGGTGCGGCCGTGGTAGGCGTGGTCGAAGGCGACGACGGCCTGCCGGCCGGTGGCCAGCCGCGCGACCTTGACCGCGTTCTCGACGGCTTCGGAGCCCGAGTTGAAGAATGCGGTGCGCTTCTCGTGATCGCCGGGGGTCATGGCGTTGAGCCGCTCGGCGAGCTCCACGTAGCCCTCGTACGGGGTGATCATGAAACAGGTGTGCGTGAAGCGGGCGGCCTGCTGGGCCACTGCCGCGGCGACACCGGGGTGCGATGCGCCGACGCTGGTGACGGCGATGCCCGAACCCAGGTCGATCAGCGAATTGCCGTCGATGTCGACGATGACGCCGCCGTCGGCGTCCGCGGCGTAGACCGGGGCCGAGGAGCTGACGCCGCCGGCCACGGCGGCCTGGCGGCGCGCCGACATCTCGGCCGATCGCGGACCGGGCAGCGCGGTGACGATGTTGCGCTTCTGCGCCAGTCGATAGGTGATGTCGGTCATCGGTTGCTCCTGGTGATCGAACGGCTTGTGTACTGCTGATTCTCTGCGGTTGTGGCGCGGATAACTATGTCCACTTTGTCGATTTCGAGCGCATCAAGCACGCCATTTTGTCGTGGGGTACGAGCGCTTGCGGAAGCCGACCAGAGCGGGGCTAACGCGGCCTGCGGAAGTAGCTCGGTGCCGTGCCTTCCCAGCGCTTGAAAGCGTGGGTGAAATTGGCCGTTTCGGCGTACCCCAGGTGCCGGGAGATCTCCTCGACCGAAAGGTCCTGTTGGAGCAGCTCGAGGGCCAGCTGGCGGCGGACCTCGTCGAGCAACGCGCGGTAGGAGGTGCCCTCGGCAGCGAGCCGACGGCGCAGCGTGCGCTGGTCGATGTGCAATTCGTCGGCGATGGTCGGCATCGACGGCAGTTCGCCGGGGTTGTGCAGCAGCCGGCTGCGGACCTGGCCCGCCACGCCGACGCGAGAGAGCCTGCGCTCGAGCAGGTCCCGGCATTGCTGCTCGATCTTGCGTGCCGTATTGGCGTCGGCGAGCGGCGACGGCATCTCCAGTACTTCGTGTGTGGCGGCGATTCGGTTGGTGCACTGGCCGGAACGTACAGCCGATACCGGAAGCCCCCACAGTTCGGCGAGCTTTTCGGCGCGATCGGCGTCGAGTGTCGTGTCCGCCCAGGCCGGTGTCAGCGCCAAATTTGCGCCCTGTGTCGCGGCGACGAATCCGGCCAGGTCCCGCTCGACGATGAATGACCTGACGTCCGTGGGCAATTCGCTGTCATCGGCGACGAGGTATCCGTACTGGTCGTCGGTCTCCACCGAGAACCGCAGGTGCGTGGGGGACAGCGCGAGATAAGGCAGGATCAGTTCCACCCCCTGCCGCAGATTGGGGCTGGCCAGGATCAGGAAGCCGAGCAAGCCGGCCCGTCCCAGAGTGGAGTGCACTCCCACCTCGATGCCGACACCCGGTCTGTCGCCAAGTTCCGCAATGAGATTGCGGATGACGTCGAATTCCTGATGCGCCCAGATTTCGGCGTTCTCGTCGTCCAGGTCGGCTTCGGTCAGTCCGCTACCTGCCAGACATTCGGCGGCTGTCATCCCATGCGCGATGGCGCCCTGCACCATGATGCGGACGCCTTCGGTGCCCCGCGGCACCGCCCAGACCGGGGCCATTCCCACTGTCCGAAAATACCAAATCGACGTCCCGTTGGAACATTCAGTCGCGTCGGCCCCGTCCGTAGCGTTTTTCGGCAGACGCAACCAACGAGGGTTGCCCGAAAGACGGAGTGTCGAATGTCGTCAGTCGAAGTGGCCGACCGGGCAGAAAGCCAACCCGCCGCGCGAACGGCGTTGCCCGATCCGGGCGAGCAGGTGCCGAAGTTGGCATGGCCGACTGTCGCGCTGTTTCTCGCGGGAGCCGCGGCATTCGTCACGTCGACCGTCGCTTATCTGGGCGGCGCCGCTCCGATGTGGGTGCCCATCGTGGTCAACGCGGTGGTGACCTTCACGATGTTCACCGTCGTCCACGACGCCGTGCACTATGCCATCAGCTCGACGCGCTGGGTCAACGGCTTGTTCGGACGGCTGGCTGTGCCGTTCGTCCAGCCGCTGATCTCGTTCCCCTCTTTCGGGTTCATTCACATTGAGCACCACCGGCATTCGAACGACGACGAGAACGATCCGGACACCTTCGCCTCCCATGGGCCGGCGTGGCAACTGCCGTTCCGCTGGGCCGTACTCGACGTTTCGTACGGCACTTATCTGATCCGCAAGGTTCGCGGTCGTCCCAAGGCCGAGGTCGCTGAAACCCTGGCATGCGTGGCCATTTCGGTGGCCGGGTTGATCGTCGCGATCATGTCGGGCCACTTCTGGACGCTGGCCGTCGTCTTCGTCATTCCGCAGCGCATCGCGGTGGTCGTCTTGGCGTGGTGGTTCGACTGGATGCCGCACCACGGGTTGGCGGACACTCAACGCAGTGACCGCTACCGGGCGACCAGAACCCGCGTGGGGATGGAGTGGCTCTACACCCCGTTGATGCTGTCGCAGAACTACCACCTGGTGCACCACCTGCACCCGTCGGTGCCGTTCTACCGCTATACCAAGACCTGGCGCCGCAACGAGGAGGCCTACCTGGACCGGAACGCCGCGATCTCCACGGTGTTCGGGCAGGGGCTCGACTCCGGCGAATTCCGGGAGTGGAAGCAACTGAACGGCAAGCTCGGTCGGCTGCTGCCGGTGCGGATGCCGGCGCGCTCGAGTTCATCGCACGCGGTGTTCCACCGGATCCCGGTGGCCGCGGTCGACCCGATCACCGCAGACAGCACATTGGTGACCTTCGCCGTTCCCGAGGCACTGCAGGACCAGTTCCGGTTCGAACCCGGCCAGCACGTCTCGGTGCGCACCGACCTGGGGGGCGAGGGCGTGCGCCGCAGCTATTCGATCTGCGCGCCGGCCACGCGGGCCCAGCTGCGGATCGCGGTGAAACACATTCCGGGAGGGACATTCTCGGGATTCGTGGCCGAGCACCTCAGGGCCGGCGACGTCCTGGAGGTGATGACTCCGGCCGGCAGCTTCAGCTCTGCCCTGCATCCGCTGCACCGCAAGCATTACGTCGGGCTGGTGGCCGGCAGCGGCATCACCCCGGTGCTGTCGATCCTGGCGACCGTCATGGAGCTCGAAACCGAGAGCCGGTTCACGCTCATCTACGGCAACCGCACCAAAGAGTCGACGATGTTCCGCGCCGAACTCGACCGTCTCGAATCCCGCTATGCCGACCGCCTCGAAATCCGGCACGTGTTGTCGGCCGAGCCGCGGCATACCCCGGAGCTGTCCGGCCGCATCGATGCGCAACGCTTGGCCCACTGGCTCACGGGCGACCTTCATCCCGAGAGCGTGGACGAGTGGTTCCTGTGCGGCCCGGCCGCGATGTCCACCGGTGCGCGCGAGACGCTGATCGAGGGTGGCGTCGAACCCGAGCGGATCCATCTGGAATTGTTCACCGGCTTCGACCGCGGCGACGCGCCTGCGCGCGACCACCAGTCGGCCACCGTCACCGTCCAATTGTCCGGAAAGAAGCAGACTTTCGGTCTCGCCGCCGGCGACACGATCCTGGAAAGCGCACTGCAGGCGGGAATCGGCGCGCCCTACTCGTGCATGGGTGGTGCGTGCGGCACCTGCCGGGCCAAACTGCTTGGCGGCACGGTCGAGATGGACCAGAACTTCGCCCTCGGGCGCGACGACCTCGACGCCGGCTACATCCTCACCTGCCAGTCACATCCGACCAGCCCGACGGTGTCGGTCGACTACGACGGCTGACCGGGTACTTGTCTGGCCGGTTTCGCGCCGGCCTGGGCGTTGATCCTGCGCCTACGTACATGGTTACTCGGCAATTCGCGCCCAGGTTGCAGGGTCAACAGGGGCATGCTCGGCCTGGGCGTCGACTCTGCACCCTGGCACATGGTTACTCGACAATTCGCGCCCAGGTTGCAGGGTGAACGTCGGATGGCGTTGATCCCGCGCCTACGTACACGCTTACTCGGCAATTCGCGCCCAGGTTGCAGGGTCAACAGGGGCATGCTCGGCCCGGGCGTTGACTCTGCGTCTACGCACATGGCTACTCGACAATCCCCGCCCAGACCGCAGAGTCAACCGGCACAGGGCAATTGGCCGGCCAAAAGAGAAGCGCCCCGCCACGCCGAAGCGTGACGGGGCGCGTCAGATCGAGCCGCCTCAGGGCAGCGGGGGTGTGTCCATCGTCAGCGTCTCACCGCGGAAGAACGCCGGCTGGGACGCGCGCATCACGAGCATCAGCACCGCGCCGAAGATCAGGATGCCGAAGCCCAGATAGAACACGAGGCCGATGCCGCCGATCTCCGCGCCGCTGCCGCTGGCCGTCGGATCCATGCTGACGAGCACCGATTTGACGAACACGGACAGCAGCATGATGCCACCGAGCAGGGGGAACACCAGCTTGTAGATGACGTTGTGCGCGTTGAGGAACAGTTCCTTGCGGAAGAACCAGACACAGGCGAACGCCGTGATGCCGTAGTACCAGCAGATCATGATGCCAAGGGCGGCAATGGTATCCAGCAGCGTGCGTTCGGACAGCAGCGTCACGATGGTGTAGAACGCGGCGGTCACCACGCCGGCGACGACGGTGCTGTACACCGGTGACAGGGTGCGCGGGCTGACGCTGGCGAACCGCTTGGGGAAGGCCCCGTAGGTGCCCATGGCCAGCATGGTGCGGGCGGCCGGCAGCACGGTGGTCTGCAGGCTGGCGATCGACGAGGCGAACACCGCCAGCAGGAGCAGCGGCCCGCCCCATTCGCCGAGGACCGGATAGGCCAGCGCGCCGAAGACGTTGGCCGCGTTGTCCTTGTTGCCCAGCCCGAGGCCGGTGTCGCCGATCCCGGCATACATCATCACGGCGACGGCGACCAGGAGGTACGTCAGCAGGATCGACAGGACGCAGAGCAATCCGGCACGACCGGGCACCTTGGTGGGGTCCTTGCATTCCTCACCGAGGGTCAGACAGGTGTCCCAGCCCCAGAACGCGAAGATGGAGCCGATGAGCCCGATCACGAAGGCGCTCATGGTGAGTCCGGTGAACGGGTCGAACCAATCGATGTCGAAGCTCAGGTGCCCTTCGGCCCCGCCGGACCGCACGATCGCGACGATCGAGAACGTGATGAGCACGATCATCTGGAAGCCGACCAGCACGTACTGCACCTTCTCGCTGGTCGTGATGCCGCGACACGAGATGTAGGTGGCGATGGCCAGCAGCGCGACGGTCGAGCCGATGTTGACCCAGACGTTGTCGGCGGAGAGCGTGGCGAGACTCTCGTTGTGGAGCACCTTGCCCAGGAACTCGTAGCCGAACTGGACGCCGATCGACGCGAGATTGGACAGCACGATGATGGTGGCGATCACCATGCCCCACCCGCACATCCAGCCGACGTACGGGCCGAAAGCCTTGGTGGACCACGTGAATGACGCGCCGCAGTCGGGTGCCCGCGAGTTCAGTTCGCGGTATGCGTAGGCGGTCAGGAACATGGGGATGAAGCCGGCGATCAGGATGGCGGGCATCTTCAGCCCGACCGCCGCGACGATCAGCCCGATGCTGGCGGTGAGCGTGTAGCCCGGTGCCACGGTCGAGATACCGAGGATGGCCCCGGTGAAGGTGCCGATTCTGCCTGCGGCGAGGCCCTTGGCGACGAGGCCTTCTTCCCGCTCTACGCGAGCGAGGTCGGAATCGGCCAGTTGTTCAGTCATTATCAGCCCCTTCATCTTTCGGAACCACGATCATGGGGACCTGCAGGACGCGCAGCATTTTTGCTGCGGTTGATCCCAGGAAGAGCCGGCGGGGCTGTGCGAGCCGGCTGGACCCGACCATGATCACGTCGCCGTCATGCCAGCCGAGCTTGTTGACGGCGTCCTCGACGCCGGCGCCGGTGGCCACGCGCGAGCTGACCGGAATACCTTCCGGCAGAAATGCTTTCGCTTGGTCGAGGGCCTTCTGTGCGTGCTGCTGTGCCAGCTCCAGATCATCGGCGTCGTCGACGGCGACCAGCGACACCAGACGCAGGGGCGTCCCGGTGTCCCGGCAGAGCCGCAGCGCGCTGTCCAGGAGCGCCTTGGCGCCCGGCCGGGTGCCGACGGCGCACGTGACTTCCCGAATCCGGTCATTGTGCTTCAGACGGGCGCCGCGCGGCGCGATGACCACGGGAATCGGCGACGCGTGGACCAGGTCGTTGACCACCGAGCCGAGGGACAACGAGCCGGCGATACCGCCGCCCGCGCCGCCGACCACGAGGGCCTCGGCCCCGGCGGCTTCTGCCGCGGCGATCAGGCCCGCGGTGCTGGACTCGTCGAAGCTCAGGTGGGTCGTCACCTTGAGGTCGCTGGGGACGCCGGCCGCGGCTGCGGCGAGCCAACTTTCGGCTTCGCGCTGCAGGATGCCGCCGGGCGTGGTGGCCAGCGCCGACCGGTCGCTGGGCAGCACCATGCACAGGTCGATCTCGGCGCCGAGGGTGCGGGCGATCTGCTCGCCGACGGCGACGGCGTCGTCACCGCCGGGTGTCGCGAGATACGCGACGGCGATTCGCGGAGTGGTCACGGCTCAGCCTTCTTCACAGTTGGAGGACATGTGGCAGGCCTTCGGCGGCGTCGGTGCGACGTCGATCGACGGGTTGCGATCGAAGAAGCCGACGGGCTTGAGCCAGAAGTTGACGGTGTCGACCGGCATGATCGGCCAGTCTTCCGGCCGGGTGATGTGGTGGATGCCGAACACGTACCACAGCACCACGTCGGTGTTCTCGATCGAGCGGTTCGCCTCGGTCCACATCGGCAGGCCGGTGTCTTCCTTACTCTGTGTGACGAATTCACCCGCGGGCCAACGCTCTTCGGGAGAGTTGGGGGTGACCCACACGGTGTGCTCGATGGCGCGGCAGCGTGCCAGAACCGGGGAGTTCGGATCGAACATGGCGGGGAAGGCGCCACCGGGCACCAGCTTGTACGCCGGTGGGGTTCCGATGCCGTTGCGGACGTTGTCGTTGACGACCTTCCATGCCCGCTGGGTCTGGAAGTTCATGTCCTGCTTGCCCTCGGCCTCGGTGCGCAGCGGGGTGTTGCGCTGCCGCAGCGACAGTCCGTAGGGATTGTCCGGTCCCATCGGTTCGATCTCGGTCTCGCTGGCGTACACCGTGTTCTCGGTGCCGTCGATGTCGAGGTCGAGCCGGGCGACGAGGAAGTGCTGGTGGTACGGCGCATAGGTGCGGTTGTCGACCAGCGTGCCGTGCGGGTGGGCCTGGCCCTCCGGGAAGTTGCTCACCACCATGATTCCCGTTGCGCGGACCTCACATTCGATGTTGCCGTCCTGGTAGAACCGCCAGTAGGTGAGGTACTCGTAGTTGGCGACGGTGACGTGGAACGACACCGTGAGCCGGCGCATGCGGCGCACCTCGGCGCCGTGGTGGTGGTCGACGTGCTTCCACAGCACGGCGTTGTCTTCTTCGTGGATGCAGATGGCGTTCTTGATGGTGTAGGGCTCGCCCTTGCTGTTGTGCAGCACGGCGTCCAGGTACCGGATCTCGCCGAGACAGTCACAGCCCAGCTCCAACGAGGTGGTCATGAAGCCGATGCCCCACTCGCCGATGTCGAAAGCCGTTCGGCGGTAATGGTCGGTGCAGTGGTCGCGGTAGGGGACCATCATCTCGGCGAACGACATCCGGTTGGCCACCGACCGCACGTTGCCGTTGTCGTTGTAGCTCACCGCGTGCAGCGTCATGCCCTCGCGGTAGTTGAACCCGACGCGCAGCGACCAGTTCTGCCACTTCAGCAGATTGCCCTCGAGGGTGAACGAAACGCCTTCGGGCTGAGTGATGTTCAGCGGCTGCAGCGGCTCCCGGGTGCCCACATTGCGGATGCGCTCGGGAATGTGCTGCGGCACATACTCACCCATCATGTCCGGCCGATCGACGGTGAAGGTGTCCTCGATCTCCAGCAGTTCCATGGTGTTCATGTCGATGACACAGTGGAATCCGTTGACAGGGCCGGCGTAGGGGTTCGCGCCGTCAGCGGCCCGTACCCAGGTGTCGGTCCAGCCCAGGCGGCGGTCCTTGTACTGCTCCGGCATCACGACGTCGCCGTAGGTCCAGGTGTCCATGAACACCAGGTCCATGTCGGTGATGCCGCGCTTCGCCAGGGCCGCAATGACATCCGGGTGCTTGCGCAGCACCTCGTCGGCCTCTTCCCACTCGTCGACGGTGAAGTTCGGCTGCACGCCCGGGATGTGGTCCCACGACTGCACCGATTCGTCGGTCAGCGACACCACGCTCTTGTAGGTGCGGTTGTTCGCGGTGTCGAGCAGCGTCGCCAGCGCACGCCGGTCCGGCTTGGCGCCGGTGGCGTCGAATGCGGCCACCTCGGCCTTGGCGGGTTCGATCATCTCGACGGAGGTGTACCGCCAGCCGTCCCCGACGCCGTGTGCCGCCGCGAGAATCTCGGCGACCTTGGTGAATTCGGCTGCGGTCAGTGGGTCGAGGGGGTGGAAGGTGTCGGGCATCGGTGCAACTCCTGTCGGCACGGGTCGAGTCGGTGGGGTGAAAAGGGGGAGAAGACGGATCAGTCGTGGGCGCTCATGACGTGCTTGATCCGGGTGTAGTCCTCGACGCCGTAGATCGACAGGTCCTTGCCGTAGCCGGAGTACTTGAAGCCGCCGTGGGGCATCTCGGCCACGAGCGGGATGTGGCAGTTGATCCACACGGCACCGAAATCAAGTGCGCGGCTGAACTTTTCCGCAGTCGCGTGGTCCTTGGTCCACACGCTCGAAGCCAGGGCGTAGCGCACGTCGTTCGCGTAGTCGATGGCCTCCTCGTCGGTGCTGAACGACTGCACGGTGAGGATGGGGCCGAACGTCTCGTCCTGGACGATGGGGTCGTCCTGGCGCACGCCGGTGATCACGGTCGGTTCGAAATAGAAGCCCTTGTCGCCCAGCTGCTTTCCGCCGGTGACGATGGTGGCGTGGTCCGGCAGTGCGGCGATCTTCTGGCTGACCGCCGTGAAGTGGTTGACGTTGTTCAGCGGCCCGTAGAACGCGTCGGCGTCATCGGGCAGGCCCGGGCGCAGCGTCTGCGCGGCCTCGACCAGGGCGTCGACGAACTGGTCGTGGATGGACTCGTGGACGATCGCGCGGGTGGCCGCGGTGCAGTCCTGCCCGGCGTTGAAGAAGGCGGCCTGGGCGATTCCCGTTGCGGCCTTCTTGATGTCGACGTCACCGAACACCACCGCGGGCGCCTTGCCACCGAGTTCGAGGTGGCTGCGCTTGAGCTGCTGGGCGGCTGCCGAGGCCACGGCGATGCCGGCGCGGACCGAGCCCGTGATGGAGACCAGTCCGATGGCCGGATGGTCGACCAACTCGGCGCCCGTCGCACCGGTGCCCAGGACGACGTTGAACACGCCGTCGGGCAGGATGCCCTTGCTGATGCGGGCCAGCACCAAGGTGCTCTCCGGGGTGGTGTCGCTGGGCTTGAGGACGACGGTGTTGCCGGTGGCCAGGGCCGGACAGATCTTCCAGATCGCCATCATGAACGGGTAGTTCCACGGCGTCACCTGACCCACGACGCCGATCGGCTCGCGTCGCACGTAGGAGGTGAAGCCCTCCAGGTACTCGCCGGCGGACAGCCCTTCGACCATGCGTGCGGCGCCTGCGAAGAATCGCACCTGGTCGGCACTGACGGCGACTTCCTCGGCGGCGATCATCGACTTGAGTTGGCCCGTGTTGCGGCACTGTGCCTCGACGATCTCGTCACTGTGCGCCTCGATCGCGTCGGCGAGCTTGAGCAGTGCCTGCTGACGCACGCTGGGTGTGGTGCGGCCCCAGGTGACGAAGGCCCGCTCGGCGGCGGCCACTGCGGCGTCTACGTCGGCGCGGTTCGATACCGGAGCCTGCCCGACCACCGAGCCGTCGACGGGGCTGATCAGGTCGATGGTCTCCGACGATGACGATTCGACGAACTGGCCGTCGATGTAGTTCTGCAGTAGGCCGTCGGGCATCTCGTACCGCCGCTCTCTCGTGAAGTTCAGAAGTGTCTGGCGGCCTTAGTGTGCGCCAGGACACACCCCTCAGCATCGGACAATCCGGGGATTTTCGGCGGAGTTTTTCGACATTCTGTACATTCAGGCGGTGACTGTTCCGGTGCGATGGGTGCTGGACCAAGCTGATCTGCGGATCCGGCTGCGTGGCGGCGCCGTCGGCGTCGGTGGTGAGATCAGTCTGGTCCTGACCACCGAGTTGGCCGACCCGGCCAAATGGCTGTCCGGTGGTGAGCTGGTGCTGACCACCGGGATCAGTCTGCCGCCGGCGTCTGCCGACCGGCGGGACTACCTCCGCCGCCTCCACGAAAGTGGCGTCGCCGGTGTGGGATTCGGTATCGGGCTGACCTTCGACGAGGTGCCGGAAGAACTGGTGTCCGCCGCGGAGGAGTTGGGGCTGCCGCTGCTGGAGATTCCGCTGCGGACGCCGTTCGCGGCCGTCGTGCAGCGGGTCAGCTCGCGTATCGCGGCACTGCAGTACGACGCGGTGCTGCGGGCGTCCCGCGCACAGCCGCGAATCACCCGGGCTGTCGTCAGTGGTGGCCCGCAAGAGGTTGCCGCCGAACTGGGGCGAGCGCTGCGCGCCAGCGTGGTGGTGCTGGATCCGTCCGGCACGGTGATCGCTTCCCACCCGCGCAATCTCAACGTCACCACGGTCAACCTGGTGCGTGATGCCATCGAGCCCGGGGCCGCGTCGGCCGTCGCGGTGCTGGCCGAAGGTGTCACCGTCGCGCAGCAGTCCATCCGCGTCGGCGGCCGTTCACACGGGGTGCTCGGCGTGGTCAGTGAAACGGCATTGAGTCCGGTCGATCAGGTGCTGTTGGGCCACGCAAACTCGTTGCTCGCCTTGGATTTCGAGAAACCGGTGCGCTTGAAGGAGGCGCAGCAGCGGCTCAACGAGCAGGCGCTCGGCCTCATCCTCACCGGTGAGGCCAACCTGGAACCGGCCTGGGCGCAACTGTCGCAGGCCGCCGATCACCGGGGCCGGATCAGGGTGCTGGTCGCGCAGGCGGACTCGGACACGAACGCCGACGCCGACACCGCCAACCTGCTCAAGAAGGTGAGCGCGGCGATCCATGAGCAGTTGGACCAGGCGGGTCAACCCGCATTCGTGCACGGCGCCGACACGTGGCTCGCGGTGCTGTTGCCGGGAGCGGAGGCCGAGGAGATCGCCGCTGCCCTGGTGTCCCGGATCGATGCGTCGTTGCGCCGGACCATCCGCCTGGGGCTCAGCGGAATTCAGCCGCTGGCCAAGCTCGCCGAGGCCGTCGACAACGCCCGGTTGGCGGCCTCCGTCGCCGAATGCGGCCGGCCTCCGCTCGAATTCTCGGCGCTGGCCGGCAGCGCGCTGCTGGCATTCGGGGAGAGTCGCGACGTGCTGGTTGCCCTCGGCGCGGCGGTACTGACTCCGGTCCTCGACCACGACGCCGAGTTCGGTTCGGGATTGCTCACCTCGCTGCGTGCATTCCTGGAAGCCAACGGCCACTGGGAATCCGCGGCCGCGGCCGTCGGCGTGCATCGGCACACCATGCGCAAGCGCATCGAGACCGCCGAGGCGCTGCTCGGCGTCGACCTCGCGATCGCCCGGGTCCGCGCCGAACTGCTGCTGGCGATCCTGGCGCGGACGCCGGGCGACTGATCAGCCCACCGGCGCAGGGGAGTGCTGCTCGGTTGCCGCCGCCGTGCGGCGGGGCCGCAGCGGCCACCAGAACCACCGGCCGAGGAGCGCCGCGACGGACGGCGTCATCAATGACCGAACGATCAAGGTGTCGAACAACAATCCGAGTCCGATGGTCGTGCCGGCCTGACCGATGGAGCTCAGATCGCTGGCGGCCATCGACATCATGGTGAAGGCGAACACCAGGCCGGCTGTGGTCACGACACTGCCGGTCTCGCCCATCGAGCGGATGATGCCGGTTTTCAGTCCGGCGCCGATTTCCTCCTGGAACCGGGAGACCAGCAGCAGGTTGTAGTCGGAGCCGACCGCCAGCAGGATGATCAGGCCGAAAACCGGTGCGATCCAGTTCAACTCGAGGCCCAACAGGTTCTGCCACACCAGCACCGAGAGTCCGAACGCCGCACCGAGGGACAGCAGCACGGTGCCGACGATGACCAGCGATGCGACCAGCGCCCGCGTGATGAGCAGCATGACGACGAAGATCAGGGTCAGTGCGGCGGTGCCGACGATCAGCAGGTCGTACTGCGAGCCCGACTGGATGTCTCGATAGATCGCGGCGGTGCCGGCGAGGTAGAACTTGGCACCGGTGAGGGCCGATCCCTTCACCGATTGATGCGCGGTCTCGAGCGTCGGCAGGACCGCGGCGATGCCGTCCGGGGTGGCCGGATCTTCGGCGTGCGTGATGATGAAGCGCGCGGCCTTGCCATCGGGGGACAGGAACAGCTCCAGGCCGCGCTGAAAGTCCTTGTTGTCAAAAGCTTCTGGCGGCAGGTAGAAGAAGTCCCCGCTGCGGGACGCGTCGAAGGCCTGGCCCATGGCCCCGGCGGTGTCGGTCATGGCGGACATCTGGGTGACCAGCCCGGAGAAGCTGCTGTGCAAGGCGAGCAGCGTGCCGCGCATGGACTCCACCGTGGCGATCATCGGTGGAAACTGCGCCTTCATCTGCGGCAGCAGCGCCACGGTGCGGTCCATGTCGGCGCCCAGCGCGGCCATGTCGGAACTGAACGTGTCGACGTTGTCGATCGCGTCGAAGACGGATCTGGTTGCGGCGCAGACCGGGATGTCGGTGCAGTGCTGTTCCCAGTAGAAGTAGTTGCGCAGCGGCCTGGCGAAATCATCGAAATCCGCGAGATTGTCACGCAGTTCGCCCATCGTCGTGTGCATCTGGTGCACGTCCGCGGCCAGGTGCTGTGTTGCGCCACTCATCTGGTCGACCAGGACCTGCAGCCGCTTCATCGGTCCGATCAGACCGCCGAGATCGTCACTCATCCTCAGGATGTCGCCCATCCGGTCCTTCATGATCTGAAGGTTCTGCTGGATCGGAATCGATTGGGCACTGACCTGGAAGGGGATCGACGTGTGCTCGGTCGGGCCCCCGTATGGCCGAGTGATGCTCTGCACCATCGCGATTCCCGGCAGCTTGAAGATGTCCTTGGCCAGCTTGTCCAGAACGATCATGTCGCCGCTGTTGCGCATGTCGTGGTCCGTTTCGATCATCAGAATGTCGGGATTCATCGTGGCGGCGCTGAAATGGCGCTCGGCAGCGTCGTATCCGGCGTTCGACGGCAGATCGCGGGGGATGTAGAAGCGGTCGTCGAAGCTCAGTTTCATGCTGGGCATGAACATGATCCCGACGAGGGCGACCAGCAGGGACGCCACGAAGATCGGCGCCGGCCACCGGACGGTGGCGGTGCCGATGCGCCGCCAGCCCTTGGTCTTGGTCATCCGCTTCGGTTCGAGCAGGCCCCGCCGGGTGGCGACCGCCACGACGGCCGGCGCCGCGGTCAGCGCGCCGGCGACGACCACGACGAGCCCCAGCGCGGACGGAATACCCAGCGCCTTGAAGTACGACAGCCGCGCCAGGTGCAGGCACAGTGTCGCGCCGGCGATGGTCAGTCCGGAACCCAGGATGATGTGGGCGGTGCCGCGAAACATGGTGTAGTAGGCGGCTTCCGGGTCCTGTCCGGCCTGGCGGGCCTCGTGATAGCGGCCCACGAGAAAGATCGCATAGTCGGTTCCCGCGGCGATGGCGAGCGACGACAGCATGGCGACCACGAACGTCGAGAAGCTCAGCAGGCCATGGTCTCCGAGCAATGCGATCAGGCCTCTGGCGGTACCCATCTCGAACCCGACCATGATCAGCACGAGCACCACGGTGGCGGCGGAGCGATAGGCCACGGCCAGCATCACGATGATGACGACACCCGTAACGCCCATCATCGTGAGCATGCTCTTGTCGGCGGCCTCGTTCATGTCGGTGGTCAGCGGCGCGGGCCCGGTGACATACACCTTCAGGCCCGGGGGAGGCGGCTGCCGCTCGACGATCTCCCGAACCCGATCGACCGATTCATTGCCCAGCGTGCTGCCCTGGTCGCCGGCGAGATTCAGCTGCACGTAGGCCGCCTTGCCGTCACGGCTCTGCACGCCCGCCGAGGTCAGTGGGTGGCCCCAGACGTCCTGGACGTGTTGCACGTGCGCGGGATCCGATCGCAGCGCCCGCACCAGGCCGTCGTAATAGCGGTGCGCCTCGGAGCCGAGTTTCTCCGCGCCCTCGAGAACGATCATCGCGATGCTGTCGGAATCCGACTCGCGGTACGTCGCACCGATCTTCTTGGCGGCGATCAAAGCCGGGGCGTCCTGCGGCGACATCGTCACCGCGTGTTCGCGGGCCACCGACTCGATCTGTGGCACAAGGACATTCAGGGCGACGGTGAGCAGCAGCCAGCCGATGACGATGGGCCAGGCGAACCGCCGGATGAATCGCATGTACGCCGGGCGGGTGTCGTGGTCACTGTTGTTGGCGCTCATGCGTTCTTGACCAGACACGAGGTCTGGGCATCACGCCCGAGGGCGGACTGCTCCTGGCGGGCCTCGCCATCCACGGTGATACGACATCCGAGCCGGTCGCCGTCGCCCTGCGCGACGATGCTCGCGATCGTCGCCGGTGCGGTCGTGGTGATCTCCACGGTCCACGGCAGGGCGGCGAAACTTGCCTGCACCGGCTGGGCGTTCTCATCGAGGTAGTTGACGCTGCCCGCGGTGCCGGTGGGGCCGAAAACCTCATAGACCACATGCTTGACATGCGTCGGCTCGAGTGGCTCGGCAGTGCGGCCGGTGGCGGTGAAGATCGGTTCGGAGCCGAACGCGCCGCGCAGTTGCGTGACTGCCGTCGCGCCCAGCGCGACGGCGACCACGGTCACCGCAGGCACCCAGATTCTCGCCAGGACAGGTGGCATCGTTGTCTCCCCTCACAGCGCACGACGCAGGCTGTAGCCCGTGGACGCGCAATATGCGATACCCCTCGGGGTATTGAATCAAGCCAAACGTACCATACCCCCTAGGGTATGGCTGTCAGTGTGAGATCTCCGACAAGTTCGTTGGCGCATACCCCAGGGGGCATGCTATGAAGGAATGGTACGAGCCGCGGCGGAGAGCCTGATCGGATCGAATCGCCAAGGAGCACAACATGGCTCACCGGCTCGATCATCCGCGCGGCCACCGGAGGGAGTGAATCATGTGCCAGGCCAAGCGTTGTTCGCAATGCGGCAAGACCACCTGGTCGGGCTGTGGGATGCACGTCGACGCCGTCAAGGCCACGGTACCCGCCGGCCAGTGGTGCGACGGGCACCCCAAATCCGATCGACCGTCCCGCATGAAGTTCTGGAGGTAGGAACGTGAAAGACACGAAGCTCGTCATCCTCGGCGCCGGTATCGGCGGTCTGTCGGTCATCAAGGAACTCGCCGAATCCGGAGTGGCCCTTGACGATCTCGACCTGACCATCGTCGACGAGGACTTCTCGCACTTCCTAGGCTTCACCCTGCCCTGGGTACTGCGCGGTTGGCGCGAGGAGGGCAGCGTGCCCATCGAGCCCACGGTCTCCGCCCTGCGCGGCGTCAACACCGTCACCGGGACCGTTGCCGACATCGATCATTCGGCTCGCGTCGTGACGCTGGCCGACGGCGACGAGATCGGGTTCGACGCATTGATCATCGCCACCGGTGCCCGCAACGTCATCGACAAGGTGCCGGGGCTGCGTGATTCCGTCGATGCCGGGTCCGCTGTGCACTACTACAGCGCCGAGGCTGCCGCGGCCGCGCACGCCGCGTTGCAGCAGTTCTCCGGTGGCAGGCTCGTCTTCCTGGTCACCTCGTTGCCGTACCGCTGTCCGGTCGCCCCCTACGAGGGTGCGCTGCTGGCCGCGGACCTGTTGCGGGACAACGGTCACCGGGAGGCCACCGACATCGCGGTGTACACCCCGGAGAAGCAGCCCATGCCCTCGGCAGGGCCGTACGCCGGGCTGGAACTGGTGGAGATGCTGGGCGCCAACGACATCGGCTTCCATGGCGAGCATGCCGTCGAGCGCATCGACGCCGAGCACAAGGTGATCCACTTCGCCGACGGCACCGCCACCGAGTTCGATCTCCTGGTGTTCGTCCCGCCCCACGAGCCGGCCGTGACGATCGACGGCGCGGGTTGGATCACCGTCGACGCCGAGATGGCCACCGGGTACCCGGGCATCTTCGCCATCGGTGACGCGGCCGCCGTGACCGCCGAGTCGGGGCGACCGCTGCCCAAGGCGGCGATCTTCGCGAAGAACGGGGCGAGGGCGGCGGCCCGCAACGCGCTGCGCTACCTCGGGCGGGTCGGCGACGGTGCGGCGATGTCGGGCGAGGGCTACTGCTACATCGACGTCGGCGGCCATGTCTCGGCGCAGGGCAAGGGCAACTTCTTTGCGACGCCGCACCCGACGATCCATCTGACCGAGCCGTCCGAACTGCTCCACCGCGACAAGCAGACCGAAGAGAACGAGTGGCGGGCGCTGTGGGAGCGCGCTGCCGTCCCGGCCGGCCGCTGATACCCTGAGGGGTATAGCGGGCTCGGACCGTGAACCAAGGAAAGGCAGGTGCGACATGGTCGGCGATGAAGAGGCCATGGCCGCCGTTCTGGCCCGGTTGCGCCGCGCGCAGGGACAGCTGGCCGGTGTCATCTCGATGATCGAGCAGGGCCGCGAATGCAAGGACATCGTCACGCAGCTCGCGGCGGTGTCGAAGGCACTCGACCGGGCGGGATTCAAGATCGTCGCCACGGGCCTCCGCGAGTGCCTGGCCGGCAACGCCGCGGAGGGCCGTGACCCGATGACCGAGGCCGAGTTGGAGAAGCTGTTCCTGTCGCTGGCGTGAGGCCGGCTCAGTGGGCCGGCCGCTTGATGATGGTGAGCGACTGGTCGATCTTCTTGAACTTGGTGAAAGTGTCTGCGGGAACGCCGAACACGGCGCCGAGAACATCGGGCGGCAGCTTGCTGATGGACGCTCCGATGCCGATGTCGTCTTCGCCCTCCTGGGTGCTGGCGTTGAACACGATCAGCAGACTCAGATTCTGGGTGCCCTTGTTCTCGAAGTAGTGCAGTGAGCCCTGCGGCGCGAACACCACGTCGCCGACGTTGGCCTCGAACTGCTCGGAGTGCCCCATCGGATCGAGCAGGGTCCAGGTCGCCACACCGCTGGTGATGACATTGATCTCCCAGGCGCTGGGGTGCCAGTGCGGTTCCCGGATGCCACCGGGCTCCAGGGTGACCATCACCACGCTGGCTTCCTGTCCGGTGAGTATCGGCCAATTGCCTTCGTAGGCTTGGCGCAGCGTGCCGCCCTCGAACTGGGTGGGCGCCAGGGCGCCGAGGTGGAACATGTGCGGCTGTGCCGTGTTCAGCTCGGCCGGGATGCGCGGGTTGCCGAACCGGGCGGCGTTGTCGGTCATGGTGTTTTCCTGAGTTTCCTTGCGGGGCAGAGGGGTTGAGAACGCGCGGTCGGCGCCGGCGCCGGCGATCGCCGCAACCCCGACTGCGCCCGCACCGCCGAGCATCGTCCGTCGATTGATCATCATGTGGACAGATTCACCGGCGTCCGGGCCGTTGTCGTCAGCGCTGGCACCCAACCGCGTCTTCCTGCTGGCTGCAATACGGAATTGATGCCTGCGGTAGCGACTTTTGCCTGGTCAGGGCCGACGATTGAGGCAGTCCGAAAGCGGACGAGCCCTTCGACAGAAAGCGCACCGATCATGAAGAACCCGATCAAGTTCATCGCTCCCGCAATGGCCGTGGCCGGTATTGCCGGTGCCCTCCTGCTGGCGCCGATCGCCAGCGCCGACACCGATCCGCTGATCCCCAACGGAACCGACCCGCACTCGTCGTACGTGTTGGGCGAGCACTTCTCCAACCATGACGAGGCCAACCAGAGCGCCGGCTACCTGGATACGTCGTTCTGATCCCCGCCGAACCGGCACGGCTCCGTCCGCCACCCACCTCGGGTGGCGGACGGAGCCGTTTCTGGATGTGTCAGAAGCGCCGGACGAAATCCAGTGCGGTGGCGGCGACGTCGCGCCACCCACTGTCGATGACGAGGGAGTGGCCGCGTCCCGGGATTTCGACGATCTCGGTGACGTTCGGGTTCTTCTGCTGCCGCTTGTACGACGCGTTGGCGATGGCCCACGGCACGGTGTGGTCCTTCTCGCCCGAGATGATCAGCAGCGGACCACGTTCCGGATTCCGGGTGTCGACCTTGGCCTCGGTGCTCGAATGGAAGTTGGCGGTGGCGGCCTGGAACAGCGGCAGGCCCGAGCCGGCGACCGAGTAGTTCTCGTACAGCTTTGCCGACTCCTCTTCGGACACGGCATTGCCGAACCCGAACCGGAACTGCTTGGGGGTCAAGGCGACCGCGCGGTCACGGTTGAGCGGGTTGCCGAGGACGGGGAACGCCGAGCGCAGGGCCGCGATCGGCAGCGGCAGCACGCCGCGGAACGGCGCGGGATCGATCGCGACCGCGACCTTGGCCAGGCCGAGGCCCGCCAGCTTCTGGGTGATCAATCCGCCGAACGAGTGGCCGATGACGATCGGCTTGCGGTCGAGTGCGCCGATGACGTCGACGTAGTGCTGCGTGATGTCACCGATGCTCTTGCGGGCGAACACCGACGGATCGCGACGGGCGTCCTCCACTGTCGCCGGATCGTCGGGCCAACCGGGGGCGAGGGTCACGAAACCCTGTTCCTCGAACAACGTCCGCCAGCTGTCCCAGCTGTTCGGCAGCAGCCACAGGCCGTGTACGAACACGACGGGCTGCCGTCCGGTGCGGTTGGCGCGGTCGATGTCGGCCTGTTCGGTCCGGGTGATGGTCATGGCGTCTCCTCAAAGTAGAAAGAACGGTCGTTCTGCCTCTGTAACCGGCGACGCGCGGGATGTGTTCCCGAAATCAGAAAGAACGTTCTAGCTCGCGAGTACGCTGGGGTCATGGACAGTGCCGAAGCGGCTCTGCGACCACGCGAGCGGCTGCTGCGGGTCGCGGCGGAGCTGTTCTATCGCGAAGGAATCCACGCCGTCGGCGTCGACCGGATACTCGCCGCGGCGGGCGTCACGCGCGCCACCATGTACCGCCACTTCAAGGGCAAGGAAGGGCTCGTCGAGGCGTACCTCGGGCTCGAGGACGAGACCATCCGCGGCTACTTCCGCGACGCCGCGGCCACCGCCGGCCCGGATGCCGACATGCTCGAGCTGGTGATCGACGGCATCGCCGAAGACATCGCGAGGTACCACACCCGCGGTTGTCCGTTCATCAACGCCGCCGCCGAGTACCCCGCGCCGGACAGTCCGGTGCGGCAACTCATCGCCCGGCACCGCAACTGGTTTCGCGGTGCGCTGCAGGACGCGGCCGGCGCTTGCGACGACGCCGAGCAGGTCGCGGCATCGCTCGTGCTGCTGCGGGACGCCGCGCTGGTCGGCGGATACCTCGACGGAATCGACTCGACCCAGACCGCCTTCGTCCGGGCCGCCCGGCAGGCCGCGGGTATCTCTCGGTGATGCGCGGCCTGTTGCCCACCTAATACCCATGCCCAACCCGTAAGCTCGATTGTGTGCAGCGACGGATCATGGGAATCGAGACCGAGTTTGGCGTGACCTGCACTTTTCATGGTCACCGCCGGCTCAGCCCTGACGAGGTAGCGCGGTATCTGTTCCGGCGAGTGGTGTCGTGGGGCCGCAGTTCCAACGTCTTCTTGCGAAACGGTGCACGCCTGTACCTCGATGTGGGCAGCCACCCCGAGTACGCGACCGCCGAATGCGACAACCTCGCGCAGCTGGTCACCCACGATCGCGCGGGTGAGCGCGTGCTCGAAGATCTGCTGGTCGACGCCGAGCAGCGGCTCGCCGACGAGGGCATCGGCGGCGACATCTACCTGTTCAAGAACAACACCGACTCGGCGGGCAACTCCTACGGCTGCCACGAGAACTACCTGATCGTGCGGGCCGGGGAGTTCTCCCGGATTTCGGACGTGCTGTTGCCGTTCCTGGTCACCCGCCAGCTGATCTGCGGCGCGGGCAAGGTGCTGCAGACGCCGAAGGCCGCGACGTTCTGTCTGAGCCAGCGCGCCGAGCACATCTGGGAGGGTGTCTCCAGCGCGACCACCAGGTCACGGCCCATCATCAACACCCGCGACGAGCCGCACGCCGACGCCGAGAAGTACCGCCGGTTGCACGTCATCGTCGGCGACTCCAACATGTGCGAGTCCACCACCATGCTCAAGGTGGGCAGCGCCTCGCTGGTGCTGGAGATGATCGAGGCGGGCGTGCCGTTCCGGGACTTCTCGCTGGACAACCCGATCCGGGCCATCCGTGAGGTCAGCCATGACCTGACCGGCCGGCGCGCCGTGCGGCTGGCGGGCGGGCGGCAGGCCTCGGCGCTGGACATCCAGCGCGAATACCATTCGCGCGCCGTCGATTACCTGCAGACCCGCGAGCCCAACGTGCAGCTCGAGCAGGTCGTCGACCTGTGGGGCCGCCAGCTCGACGCCGTCGAGAGCCAGGACTTCGCCAAGGTCGACACCGAGATCGACTGGGTGATCAAGCGGAAGTTGTTCCAGCGCTACCAGGATCGCTACAGCATGGAGCTGTCCGACCCCAAGATCGCGCAGCTGGACCTGGCCTACCACGACATCAAGCGCGGACGCGGCGTGTTCGATCTGTTGCAGCGCAAGGGCCTGGCCGCCCGCGTCACCACCGACGAGGAGATCGACGCGGCGGTCAACACCCCGCCGCAAACCACCCGGGCCAAGCTGCGCGGCGAATTCATCACCGCCGCACAGGAAGCCGGGCGCGACTTCACCGTCGACTGGGTGCACCTGAAGCTCAACGACCAGGCGCAACGCACGGTGCTCTGCAAGGACCCGTTCCGGTCGGTCGACGAGCGGGTGAACCGGCTGATCGCCAGCATGTGACGGGCGCGTCCGTCACCGCGGGCGCGCCGGTAACCGGGTGGCGCACAGCAACCACTTAGTCTGTTGGACGTGGCGACGTCCAAGGTTGAGCGGTTGATGAACCTCGTCATTGCGCTCCTGTCCACCCGTAGCTACCTGTCCGCAGAGCAGATCCGGGCCAACGTCACGGGCTACCAGGACCCGCCGACCGACGAGGCGTTCTCCCGGATGTTTGAGCGCGACAAGAACGAGCTGCGCGACCTCGGCATCCCACTGGAGACCGGGCGCGCCTCGATGATGGACGTCAATGACGGCTACCGCATCAACCGCACCGCCTACGAGCTGCCGCCCGTCGAGCTGACGGGCGACGAGCGCGCCGTCGTCGCGATCGCCACCCAGCTGTGGGAATCGCAGGAGATGGTCACCGCCACGCAGAGCGCGCTGCTCAAGCTGCGGGCCGCGGGCGTGGACGTCGACGCGCCCGACGCGGGCGTCGCGATCACCACCGGAACCACGCAGGGGCTGCGCGGTTCCGAGGAGGCCCTGGGAATTCTGTTGTCGGCCATCGACTCCGGCCGTGCCGTGCAGTTCGCGCACCGTCCCAATCGGAGTTCGCCGTACGTCGACCGCACCCTCGAGCCCTGGGGCGTGGTCACCTACCGCGGCCGGTGGTACGTCGTCGGTCACGACCGCGACCGCAACGACGCGCGCACCTTCCGGGTGTCGCGCATCGCCGGTGAGGTGCGCGCCGTCGGACCCGACCACGCCGTCACCCGGCCCGAGGGCGTCAACCTGCGGGACATCGTGCACCGTGCGGTCTCCGAGTGGCCGGCCGGCGAGCAGGCCCGGATCTGGGTCGCCGAGGGGCGGGCGACGGCGTTGCGCCGGCAGGCCGTCAGCTCCTCACCCAGCACGCGCGGCGGGCGCAGCGGCGACGAGATCGTCGTCGACATCGGCATGGTCGACCGGCTGGCCCGGGAGATCGCCGGCTACGGCGCCGACGCGGTCGCGCTGGAGCCGAAATCTTTGCGGGACAACGTGATCGGACGGTTGCGTGCGCAGGCGGGGGAGAGCCTTCACAAGTGAGCAACGTATCCACCCGCCTCGTGCGGCTGTTGAACATGGTCCCGTATTTCCAGGCCAATCCGCGGGTCAGCCACACCAAGGCCGCCGCTGATCTGGGCGTGACACGCAAGCAGCTGGAAGCCGACCTCTGGCAGCTGTTCGTCTGCGGGCTGCCCGGCGGAGGCCCCGGGGAACTGATCGACCTCGACTTCGAGGGCGACACCATCGAGGTGATCTTTTCCGCGGGCATGGACCGCGCACTGCGGCTGACGTCGCCGGAGGCCACCGGTGTGCTGATGGCGCTGCGCGCGCTGGTCGACGTACCCGGTGTGGTGGATCCCGACGTGGCGCGCAGCGTGATCGCCAAGATCGAGGCCGCTGCCGGGACCGCCGGCGCGACGGCCGCGGCGGTGCCGGCCCCGGACGTCACCGGCGACGTCGAGAACAAGGCGACGGCGACGGTGCGGGCCGCGGTGCGCGACAAGCGGGCGTTGTCCCTCGAGTACTACTCCGCTTCGCACGACACCGTCTCGCAGCGCGTCGTCGACCCGATCCGGGTGGCCCTGATCGGTGACCACAGCTACCTCGAGGCGTGGTGCCGCACCGCCGAGGGGGTGCGGCTGTTCCGCTTCGACCGCGTCGTCGACGCCACCGCGCTGGACGAACCCGCCGCGCCGCCGGCACCCGCGGTGCAGGCCGGACCGGACACGTCGCTGTTCTCCGCGGAGACCGCGGACCCGACACTCCCGGTGGCGACGCTGCTGATCGACGAGTCCGCGGCGTGGATGTTCGACTACTACCCGCTGGCGGTGCAGCGCGAGATTCCCGACGGCAGCTGGGAAGCCACCATGAGTTACGCGTCGACCGACTGGATGGCCCGGTTCGTCCTCGGTTTCGGTTCGGCGGTCCGCGTGCTGGACCCGCCCGAACTCGCCGACCGCGTGCGGGAGTCCGCGGTAGCGGCGCTGGCGGCGTATGAACCCGGCCCTGGCGAGTAGACTCGGCCTCAACTTCTGGAGGTGACCCAAATTGGGCGGTTTGCAACCGTGGCACTGGTTGATCGTCATCGCGGTGTTCGTGCTGCTCTTCGGCGCGAAGAAGCTGCCGGACGCCGCGCGTTCGCTCGGTAAGTCGATGCGCATCTTCAAGTCCGAGTTGAAGGAGATGCAGTCGGACGGTACGACGGAGCAGCAGCCTGCGCCGCGTCCCATCACTGCTGAGCGCGTCGAGAACCCGGCACCCGCACCGCAGGCGGCGCCGGACGCCGCGGACAAGCACCCGGCCTGACCTTTGCCGTGATCCCGCCGCGGGCCCAGCGCACGCGGCGGTCGGCGTCTTTCACACTCACGTGCCAGTAACCGCAATTTTCCGAAAGCTCGACCCGCGCCGCCGACGGTCGCGGGTCAATCCTGACGGCACCATGTCGCTCGTCGATCACCTCGAGGAGCTCCGGACCCGGCTGCTGATCGCGGTCATCGCGGTCCTGTTGACGACCGTCGTCGGCTTTCTCTGGTACGGCCACAGCTTCTTCGGATTCCCCAGCCTCGGTGACTGGCTGCGCGGCCCGTACTGCTCGCTGCCGGCGTCGTCGCGGGCATCCATTGCGCCGGACGGGGAGTGCCGGCTGTTGGCCACCGCGCCCTTCGACCAGTTCATGCTGCGTCTGAAGGTCGGTATGGCGGCGGGCATCATCCTGGCCTGCCCGGTGTGGCTCTACCAGATCTGGGCGTTCATCACCCCGGGCCTCTACAAGAAGGAACGGCGCTTCGCGTCGTTGTTCGTCGGCGTCGGCGCGCTGCTGTTCGTGTCCGGTTCGATCTTGGCCTACGTGGTGCTGTCCACGGCCCTGTCGTTCCTGTTGACCGTCGGCAGCGACGTACAGATCACCGCGCTGTCCGGTGAGCAGTACTTCGGCTTCCTGATCAACCTGCTGATCGTGTTCGGCATCAGCTTCGAGTTCCCGCTGCTGATCATCATGCTGAACCTGGTCGGGGTGCTCACCTACGAGAAGCTCAAGGCCTGGCGCCGCGGGCTGATCTTCGGCCTGTTCGTGTTCGCGGCGTTCGTGACGCCCGGCTCCGATCCGTTCTCGATGCTGGCACTGTCGCTCGCGCTCACCGTGCTGCTGGAGATGTCGATCCAGGTGGCGCGGCTGCACGACCGGCGCAAGGCCCGGCGCGAGGCCGAGCTCGAAGCCCAGGCCGTTCCCGACGACGAGGCCGCCCCGATCGGGTCGGTCGAGCCCATCGATGCGCCGGCTGCCGTGCCCACCCCGACCCGGCTGACCATCGATGACGACGCCACCTGACCCGCAGGACGTGACTCCGGCCGAACCGGGGCCACAGCTCCGCGACTTCGCCGCCGGTCTGTCGTTCACGCTTGACCCGTTCCAGACCGAGGCCTGCGTGGCGCTCGAGAACGGGCGCGGCGTCCTGGTGTGCGCCCCGACCGGCGCCGGCAAGACCGTCGTCGGCGAATTCGCGGTACATCTGGCGCTGGCGGCCGGGCGCAAGTGCTTCTACACCACCCCGATCAAGGCGCTGAGCAACCAGAAGCACAACGATCTCGTGGCCCGCTACGGCGCCGAACGTATCGGCCTGCTCACCGGTGACCAGGCGATCAACGGTGACGCCGACATCGTCGTGATGACCACCGAAGTGCTGCGCAACATGCTGTACGCCGATTCGCACGCGCTGCACGGCCTGGCGTACGTCGTGATGGACGAGGTCCACTTCCTGGCCGACCGCATGCGCGGCGCGGTGTGGGAGGAAGTGATCCTGCACCTGCCCGACGAGGTCCGGCTGGTCAGCCTGTCGGCGACCGTGAGCAACGCCGAGGAGTTCGGCGGCTGGATTCAGACGGTTCGCGGTGACACGACCGTCGTCGTCGACGAACACCGCCCGGTGCCGCTGTGGCAGCACATGCTCGTCGGCAAGCGGCTGTTCGATCTGTTCGACCTGTCGAAGGGGACATCGGGAGCCAAGGGCAAGGCGCGCGTCGACCCGGAGTTGTTGCGGCACATCGCGCATCGCCGCGAGGCGGACCGGCTGATGGACTGGCAGCCCCGCGGGCGCGGCCGCGACGGGCACCGGGGCCGGCCTGCCATGTACCGGCCACCGAGCCGTCCCGACGTCATCGGCACGCTCGACCAGGCCGGCCTGCTGCCGGCCATCACGTTCGTGTTCTCCCGCGCCGGGTGCGACGCCGCGGTCAAACAGTGTCTGCGGTCCGCGGTGCGGCTGACCAACAAGGCCGAGCGCGAGCGGATCGCCGAGATCGTCGACCGGCGCTGCGCCGATCTGGCCGAGTCCGATCTGGCGGTGCTCGACTACCACGAGTGGCGCGAAGGCCTGCTGCGCGGCCTGGCTGCCCACCACGCCGGCTTGCTGCCGGTGTTCCGGCACACCGTCGAGGAGCTGTTCACGGCCGGCCTGGTGAAGGCCGTCTTCGCCACGGAGACACTGGCTTTGGGCATCAACATGCCCGCCCGCACCGTGGTGCTGGAACGGCTGGTCAAGTACAACGGCGAGCAGCATGCCCCGTTGACGCCGGGGGAGTACACGCAGCTGACCGGCCGCGCCGGGCGCCGCGGCATCGACGTCGAGGGCCACGCCGTGGTGCTGTGGCACGCCACCGACGAGATGGCCGATCCGGCCCAGGTCGCCGGCCTGGCGTCGACCCGAACGTTCCCGCTGCGCAGTTCCTTTGCGCCGTCGTACAACATGACTATCAACCTGGTGCAGCACATGACGCCGGCTGCGGCGCACCGGCTGCTCGAGCAGTCGTTCGCGCAGTACCAGGCCGACCGGTCGGTCACCGGGCTGGTGCGCGGCATCAGGCGCGGTGAGCGGATGCTCGCCGAGATCGCAGCCGAGCAGGGGGACGACTGGGAGTCGGTGCTCGAGTACGCCCGGCTGCGGGCGCGCATCACCGAACGCGAACGGGCGCAATCCCGGGCCGGTCGCCTGACGCGGCGCAAGGGCATCAACGACGCGCTGGCCGCGCTGAAGCGTGGCGACGTCATCGCCATCGGCCTGGGCCGCCGCAGCGGGCTGGCCGTGGTGCTGGAGCCGGCGTACGACGCAGACGATCCCCGCCCGCTGGTGCTGACCGAACACCGTTGGGCGGGAAGGATTTCCGCGGCCGACTACGCGGGGACGTCGCAGCGCCTGGGCAGCATGTCGCTGCCCAAGCGGGTGGAACACCGGCAACCCAAGGTGCGCCGTGACCTGGCGTCGGCCCTGCTGTCGGCGGCCGAAGCGCTCGACGTGCCGTCGGTGCGGCGCAGTCGCGGATCCGCCGAGGCGACGCCGGACATCGACCCGGAGCTGGCCGGCCTGCGGGAACAGATGCGCCGTCACCCCGCGCACCAACTGCCCGACCGCGAGGCCAGAGTGCGCGCCGCCGAGCGCTACCTGCGCATCGAACGCGACAACGACCAGACCCAGCAGAAGGTCGCGGCGGCCACCAACTCCCTGGCCCGCACCTTCGACCGCATCGTGTCGCTGTTGAGCGAGCGGGGCTTCATCGAAGGCGCCGAAGGCGAGCCGGCGGTGACCGAAGACGGACGGCTGCTGGCCCGGATCTACAGCGAGAGTGACCTTCTGGTCGCCGAATGCCTGCGCGGCGGGGTGTGGGATGACCTGAACCCTGCCGAACTGGCTGCCGTCGTCTCGGCGGTGCTGTTCGAATCGCGCGGTGACGGCCCGTCGGTACCGCCGGGCTCCGAGCAGGTCACCGACGAGGTGCGACGGGCACTGGCCAAGACCCGCAGGTTGTGGACCGACATCCGGGGCGACGAGCGCCGGCACCGGTTGCCGTTCAGCAGGGAACCCGACGCCGGGTTCGCCGCGGCGATGTACAGCTGGGCGACCTATGGCGACCTGACCGCGGCGCTGTTGATGTCCGACAACGGCAACGGAAATGCGCTTCCCGCAGGTGATTTCGTGCGGTGGTGCCGTCAGGTGCTGGACCTGCTGGACCAGGTGCGGCTCGCTGCGCCGGCGCCGCAGCTGAGGGTCACGGCCAAACGTGCCATCGGGGCCGTGCGTCGCGGCGTCGTCGCCATCGACACCATGTGACCTGCCGCGCCTCAGGCCAGGCCGAGATCCAGCCAGTCGTCGACCATGAACCGGTCGCCGCGCGCCACGATGGTGGCGCCGCCATGGCCGGCGTAGTGCGCCGGCACCACGGCCGCCCGGCGCCGCGATGCCTCGGTGAACACCCGCTTGCGGGTGACGGTCGCCTCGGCCGCGTCGACGTCGAAAGCGCACGGATCATCCGGCCGGGGAATCTGGATCGGACAGTGCGTCAGGTCGCCGACGAACACCGCCGGCTTGCCGGCATCGAGCCACAGCACCGACGATCCGGGCGTGTGGCCGGGGGCCGGGCGCAGCCACACCGAGTCACTCAGCTGATGGTCGCCGGAGAACTGCACGGTCTGGTCGGCCACCGGGATGACGCTGTCCTCGAACACCGTTCGCATCTCGTCGGTGGTCTCGGGGTTGTCGGGCGCGAAGAACCGGTAGTCGGCCTCCGGCATCAGGTAGCGGGCGTTGGGGAAGGTGGGCACCCAGGCGCCGTCGACCAGTTGGGTGTTCCAGCCGACGTGATCGGTGTGCAGGTGCGTGTTGAGGACGACGTCGACGTCGGCCGGGTCGATGCCCGCGGCCCGCATGTTGTCGAGGAATGGCGTGTCGAGGTGGTCGAGCGGCAGCATGTGCGGCCGGTGCCGGTCATTGCCCGCGCCGGTGTCGATGACGATGGTCAGCCCGTCCACCTGCAGCACCCAGCTCTGGATCGCGATCCGGAACAGGTCGGTCTCGGGGTTCCAGAATCGCGGCGCCAGCAGCTCGGCCTCGGCGTGCCAGGCCTCCGGCGGTGTCGACGGCCACAGCGTGGTGGGGATTTGCACCTGGGTTTCCGCGACGCGCGTCAAGACGGCGTTGCCGAGCCGGATTCGGTCCGTCATACCGCGAGACTAAGGCCGGCCGTGCCAGGTGATGCCCAGACACGCGCCCCGCGTGCGGGTCATCCAGGAACGGTGACACCGGTAGTGTGGTTGACCAGCAGCTCGGATGACGTCCGGGCAGTAGAGCACCGAGGGAGAGACGATGAGCGGTCCAGAGGGAACTGATCCGTCACAGCAGTGGCAAGGTCAGCAGCCCGCTTGGGGTCAGCCGGCGTCCGGCGCCGAGCAGCCGACCACTGCCGCCCCGGCGTGGGGGCAGCAGCCGGCCTACAACCCGGAGCAGTACCAGCAGCAGTACCCGGCGGTGCAGCCGGGCGCCGCGCAGCCTGGGGCACAGCAGGTTCCGGGCTACCCCCAGCAGCAGTACCCCGGTTACCCGCAGCAGGGTTACCCGCAGCAGGGCGCCTACGGTCAGCCGCAGTACGGCCAGCCGGGTCAGTACGGTCAGCCCCAGTACGGCCAGCCGGGTCAGTACGGCCAGCCGCAGTTCGGTGAGGGTGCCGCGGGTCAGCAGTTCGACCAGCAGTTCGGCGCCCCGGCTGCCAAGAAGGCCAGCAGCAAGACGCTGATGATCATCGGTGGGGTCGTGGCCGCGGTTGTCGTCGCGGTCGTCGGTGTCCTCGGTTTCCTGTGGCCGGGCTTCTTCGTCACCACCAAGCTCGACATCAACGCCGCGCAGTCGGGCGTGCAGAAGATTCTGACCGACGAGACCAACGGCTACGGCGCCAAGAACGTCAAGGACGTCAAGTGCAACAATGGCACCGACCCTGAGGTCAAGTCCGGGCAGACGTTCGACTGCGACGTGAACATCGACGGCACCAAGCGCACCGTCAAGGTCACCTTCAAGGACGACAAGGGCACCTACGAGGTCGGCCGCCCGAAGTAGTTCCACTCAACTCTCACCAGGCCCAGGCCGGAACCTCTACGTCATATGTGACACGAGGGTTCCGGCCTGAGTCGTTTACGCCGTCGAGCGTGCGGCTGGATCGCCCCACCGAGCAGATCTGCGATCTGACGGCACACTCGTCGCATGAACCGGCGGATTACAGCTTGTCGAGCGCCTTCTGCAGCCGCGCGATGGAATTGGTGATGCCGTACTTTCCGGCCAGGTCGGCCACGCGCTGCGGGTCGCGGGCCGCGAGCGGCAGGGCGTCGGACTCCGTCGACAGGGACACCGGCGCATCGGTCGCGACGAGGACGACGGGCAGCGCGGCCGTGATGTAGTCCGCCGCGGCCAGGATTTTCTTGCGTTGCGCCGCAGCCATTTTGGAGGTCGGGTCCTGGGCGGCCGCCTCGATGGCGGCCAGTGAACCGTAGGTCTGCAGCAGGGTTGCCGCCGTCTTCTCGCCGATGCCGGCGACGCCCGGCAGACCGTCGGACGCGTCGCCGCGCATCAGGGCGAGTTCGGCGTATGCCGCGCCCGCGCGATCCAGCGGGACGCCGTAGGTCCCGGCGACCTCGGCAGGCCCGTACAGCACCGCCTTGGCCAGGCCGCGGCCGATATAGAACACCCTGATTCCAGGTCCGTCATCACTGGCCAGCTGCAGCAGGTCGCGGTCACCGCTCACCACGATCGCGGGGTCGGTCTGTTCCCGGGTCGCCAGCGTGCCCAGCACGTCGTCCGCCTCGAAACCTGGTGCGCCCGCGGTGGCGATGCCGAAAGCGTCGAGCAGCTCCATGATCACGGCGACCTGGGGTGTCAGATCGTCGGGCACCTCCTCGATATCGGGCTCGCCGTCCGGGTTCTCCTCGAGCACGCGGTGCGCCTTGTAGGACGGGATCAGGTCGACGCGCCACTGCGGCCGCCAATCCAGATCCAGGCACACCACCAGGCGGCCGGGACGGTGCTGGGTGACCAGGGCCGCGATGTTGTCGATGAAGCCGCGGACCGCGTTGACGGGGCGGCCGTCCGGCGCGGTGATCGAGGACGGCACCCCGAAGTACGACCGGAACCACATGCTGGCTCCGTCGAGCAGGAGGATCGGCTGGTTCATGCTCAGGCCCGCCTGTCGCGGATGTCGGTCGGCATCGCACTAGCCTATTGCTATGCGGGCGAGCGAAGTGACGGGGAATGTGACAGCAGGTCGATTCAACACCGACGTCTATGCCGCGCGTCTGCGCTCGGCCGCCGCGGCCGCCCAGGCCGCCGGCCTGGCGGGACTCGTCATCACCCCGGGGTACGACCTCCGGTATCTGGTGGGGTCGCGGGCGCAGACATTCGAGCGGTTGACGGCACTCGTGGTGCCCGCCGACGGTTCGACGCCGACGGTCGTGGTGCCGCGGCTGGAACTGGCGTCGCTGAAGGAGTCGGCGATCCTGGAACTGGGCCTGGCGGTGCAGGATTGGGTCGACGGCGACGACCCCTACGCGCTGGTCGCCGCGGCGCTGCCGGGCAGTGCCGTCGCGGTGACCGACGCGATGCCCGCGCTGCACCTGCTGCCGCTGGCATCGGTGCTCGGCGCGGTGCCGGTACTCGCCACCGACGTGCTGCGGCAGTTGCGAATGATCAAGGACGCCAGTGAGATCGACGCCCTGACGAAGGCGGGCGCAGCCATCGACCGCGTCCACGCGCGGGTGCCCGAATTCCTGAAGCCGGGCCGCACCGAGGCCGACGTCGCCGCGGACATCGCCGAAGCGATTGTCGCCGAAGGGCATTCGGAGGTGGCATTCATCATCGTCGGCTCCGGACCGAACGGTGCCGACCCGCACCATGAATGCTCGGACCGTGAATTGCAGGTGGGGGACATCGTCGTCGTCGACATCGGCGGGCCCGTCGAGCCCGGCTACAACTCGGACTGCACCAGGACCTACAGCATCGGCGAGCCCGATCCCGCGGTGGCACAACAGTATTCGGTGCTGCAGCGGGCGCAGGCCGCGGCGGTGGCCGCGGTCCGGCCCGGGATGACGGCCGAGCAGATCGACGCCGCGGCCCGCGACGTGCTGGCCGCCGAAGGGCTGGCCGAGGTGTTCGTCCACCGCACCGGTCACGGCATCGGCCTTTCGGTCCACGAGGAGCCGTACATCGTGGCGGGCAACGCATTGCCGCTCGAGCCCGGCATGGCGTTCAGCGTCGAGCCCGGTGTGTACTTCGCCGGGCACTGGGGCGCCCGGATCGAGGACATCGTCGTCGTCACCGACGACGGCTGTGTGTCGATGAACAACCGGCCGCACGATCTGGTGGTTGTCCCGGTTTCGTAGCGGGCTGTTGTCAAGATCGGCTAAGAAAGCCAAGATCGAGGCCATGGCTGAAATCCGCCGTGGCCGCACGGGACGTGCCGCCAAGCTGGCAACCCTTCCTGCCGGGATCGCGGGCCGCGCCGTCCTGGGCGTCGGCAAGCGCATGGCCGGCAAGTCGAAAGAGGACGTCAACGCCGAGCTCGTCGAGAAGGCCGCCGAACAGCTCTTTCAGGTGCTGGGGGAGCTCAAGGGCGCGGCCATGAAGCTGGGGCAAGCACTTTCGGTCATGGAGGCCGCGATCCCGCCGGCGTATGCCGAGCCCTACCGCGAGGCCCTGACCAAGCTCCAGAGCGACGCCCCGCCGCTGCCCGCCGAAAAGGTGCACCGCGTGCTCGATGCCCAGCTGGGCACCAAGTGGCGTGAGCGTTTCCAGTCGTTCGACGACACGCCCGTCGCCTCCGCCAGCATCGGGCAGGTGCACAGCGCGGTGTGGAGCGACGGCCGCCGCGTTGCGGTCAAGGTGCAGTATCCGGGCGCCGATGAGGCCGTGCGCGCCGACCTCAAGACGCTGCGCATGCTGACCACACTGTTCAAGCAGGTGGTTCCGGGCGCCGACGTCAAGAGCATCATCGACGAGCTCATCGAGCGCACCGAGGAGGAACTGAACTACCGCATCGAGGCGGACTATCAGCGGGCGTTCGCCAAGGCCTTCGCGGGGGACCCGCAGTTCTACGTCCCGGCGGTCGTCGCGTCGTCACCGAAGGTCGTCATCACCGAATGGATGGAGGGCCGCAAGCTCTCCGAGATCATCGCGGGTGGCACGGAAGACGAACGCAACCGGTGCGCGCACCTGCTGCTGGAGGTCACCATCAGTGCTCCGTACCGCTGCGGGCTGCTCCACGTGGACACCCATCCCGGCAATTTCATGCTGCTCGACGACGGCCGGTTCGGTGTCATGGACTTCGGTGCCGTTGCGGTTCACGAAGGCGGTCTGCCGCGCGCGACCGGCCCCATCCTGCGGCTCGCGCGCGACGAGAAGTGGGAGGAGATGACGGCGTATCTGCGCGAGGAAGGCTTCATCCCCGCCGGGGCCACCGTCTCGCACGAAGAGATCAACGCTTATCTGCTGCCGTACATCGAGCCGTTGCGCCACGAGAGCTTCCACTTCAGCCGCAGATGGCTGCAGGGCATCGCCGCCACCGCCGCGGACATCCGCAGCGAGCAGTTCGCCGCCACTTTCAAGACCAGCCGCCAGCTGAATCTGCCGCCCAACTATCTGATGATGTTCCGGGTGCTCGGCGGTCTACTCGGGATTGCCGCACAGCTGGACGCGACCATCAACTACGCCGAGATCGTCGACAAGTGGGTGCCCGGCTTTCACGAGGACTGAAGATCGCGCGGTAACTCCGGAGTCGTTGCGGCTGGTGGAACACCTTGCTGGGCAAGATGTTTGACCTCATTGGTCACTTTCGGCACAGGCGTCCCAAACTGCGGAAACTTGTCGGTGATTCGAACTAGTGTGGCGCTCCACGGGTTTTCGTGGGCGCCTTTGCGCTGTTCAGGGGCTATTTTAGGTTGTGCGCCTGGGGTTTTGA